>JAZSLE010000039.1:0-3803 GCA_045535215.1 Eubacteriales bacterium | reverse complement strand
TCCCGTATCCGAGGACGCAGGTATGATAGCGGCGGTTGAAAAAGGGGTTCTCTCTATAGAAAAGCTCGAGGCAATGACGGCGGTATGCTCGGTAGGACTTGATATGATCGCAGTCCCCGGTGATACGGATGCATCTGTCATTTGCGGAATAATTGCCGATGAAATTTCGATAGGCGTTGCCAACACGAAGACTACGGCAGTACGTATAATCCCCGCGTACGGCAAAAAAGCAGGCGATAGCGTTGATTTCGGAGGCCTTCTCGGTACTGCTCCCGTGATGAATGTAAGAAGTGCTTCTCCCGCAGTATTTATCAACCGCGGCGGAAGAGTTCCCGCACCTATACATAGCCTTAAGAACTGATATAAAAACGCAAATGCAGGTTTTTGACACGAAAGGAACGGCTATATATGAAAAACGAATTTACCGTAACGCGTAAGCTGCTTATATCCTGGGCGCGTGAGAACGCGCGTATGGGAAAAAGACGCGGATTCTTTATATTCTACTGTATATTCGGGTCTCTTTCATTGCTTTCGGGAACAGCTGTTACGACGCTGAGCATCATATTTGCTCCGCAAACGTTGGGAATGTCGCATTTTCTGATGTTCTTCGTCGCGGCTATGTGCTTTTACAGAGCGTTTCTATTTAACGTTCTCGTGGCAGGGGCGCAATATAAATCTCTTTGCAAAACGTTCAGATGCAGTGAATGGACACGCACGATAGAGTTTACCGACGACGGTATTTTCTGCAGCGAGGAAACGTCTTCAATATCTTACACGTGGGATCAGCTTGTTGACGTAAAGGAAAAGGACAAATATATTATCATCTTTTTTTCAAACGGAACTCATACGAGACTTTATAAGGACGCCTTCGTCGGATGTACTGCAGACGAGTGTCTGGCGCTTTTGACGGCAAAAAAGAAATAAAAAATACCTTCGGAGAGATGGCTTTTGAGCTGATCCAAATTGTACGGACAGCACAAAAAACACCCCTGCGGTAGAAAATCTTAAAATTCATGCAATGAACTGACATCGCTTTTCAAACGGTGTCAGTTTTGTTTTGAGTTGAATACGTTCATTATTGCAGAACTGTATGCAGTATGCCCCTATGAGGAGGCGAAACTCCTCATAGGGGCAGATTTTTGCACGGCAAATACACTCGGCTTTCAGAATTGAGAAAAAATTCGGCTAAAGCGTTGTCATATGGGTTTATGCGTCTTGCCATTGACGGCGTTATGTGGTAAGATTGTGTTAGTAAATAAAAATAAGGCTGAACAAATCCTTGCCACCGTGGAAATCCAATCTTTGGAGATGTCACGCATTGTCAGCCTTACGAAGGGTGTTATACCACAAAATCGGGTTCTGTCAATAGCTTTTCCGAAAATTCCGAAAAGAATTTTTTACCTCGAATCAACACGAACCGAGAAACGTTGAGGAGAGTGGTCGCGTACAGTAATCTTCCGGATCGCAAATAGGAGGGTGTTTTTTTAATTGTCCGTTTTTAACGGACTTGTGCAATTCCCGAAGTTTTTTATATTGTTATGCATATGTCTTTCTTTTTTCGCAAATAATAAGATACAACTAAAGAAAATGAAAACGGAGAAGAGAATAGATGAAAAACAGAATCGAAGAGCTTGATCAGAACAAGAACACCGCCGCCGTTCTGCAGGCATTGTATCAGTGCGGAAAGATGGGAAGCGAGTCCTCAACGTCTATACTTAAATATGTTAAGGACAACGATATGAAAAGTGATATGACAGAGATCCTCGACGGATATCAGCGCATTTCCGCTTCCTCGTCAAAGCGACTTATGCAAATGGGAATAACCCCCGAGAACACCGATATTATGACGCGTATGGGCTCAAAGATAGGAATGACCGTGAACACGATGATAGATTCAAGTAGCTCACATCTCGCGGAAATGGTGATCCAGGGGGCAAATATGGGTATAACCGATCTTCAGGGAACGATAAACAAATACCGCGACCGCTCGTGCGAAAGCTCTGCATATGGTTCGCTTGAGGACGGCATACGTTTTAATCAAAGCGTCGTTGAGAAAATGAAAAAATACCTCTGAAAAAAGACGCTGCGACCATAACGGTCGCAGCGTCTTTTTTATTCAAGGGTTATACTGTCTGTGTAGAGAAATGCATGTGCTGCGAGATATGAGTCGGTGGGGATGAGTCTCGATGCACCGCAGACGTTGCACTTTATCAATACTCCGTCATCCGTGACAGAGACCTCGTAGTCTCCGCTCGGCTCACTGCAGTTGCACTTGATCTTGCCCTCCTCGTCAAGCTCATTTATAACGTACATGATTATATCAAGCACCTGACTGTCCGTGAATTGCTCCTTCTTGTGGAGTGAATCGAAGGATTCTATTCCTTCCTCCTCCATTATGTCAAGGATCTCAAGCTCGGTACGTGAAAGCTCTGCTTTTACGTGGTTCTCATCACCTATAAATACGGTTCCCGATCCTGTGTACGGGCAATCAAGAGTGAAAAGCTCTTTCGACGTGAGCGCACTCATAGATACCGAGTAGGTGTGAGGCGTGGGACAAAACAGACAGGGCGCGGTTATGCTGATCTTGTTATCCCTTGTATATTCTATCTCTGCGGTGCTTCTCTTGCACGGGCATTTAAGGGATATTCTTTCAGCGGGAAGAGCAAATACACCAACGTTGCTCATAACACCCTTTCCGCAAAACGGACATCTGTACGCTATTATGGAATCTTTAGGTTCAAGTATCATAGATTGGTATCCTTTACGCTTTGTTATCCTTAATAATAATATGTCGCACGTTTGTTTTTGCTATAAGTAATCCGGACTGCGCAATGCGAAGCCCGGATACTTGTCGTCTGAAATGATCAGGCGTCTATCTTGTTCATTGTGCTATCGTTAAGCTTTACGTTTGTGGACTTTTCTGCTTCCTCGAGCCATGCCTCGTAATCTTCAGAGAATACAGTGGAGAAAACATTTGCGTACCAGTTGGGCTGACCCTCGCCTACGAAGTACATAAGGTGGTAACCGTAATCTGTCTTTACGATTCCTGTGTCGCCTTCCTTACGTTCATCGTCGAAGAGCCACTCCTCAAATGCTGCAACCATCTGTCCCTTGTATACGTTATCGTAGAATACGTTGGAGTCTGCAGTATATTCCTTACCGAGCTTCTCAAATTCGTCCTTGGTTGCCTCACCCTTTATGTAGAGTGAAAGAACTTCCTTAGCCTTAGCTTCGGGATCGTCGTACTTGTCCTTTGTAAAGAGGATATGACCTACGTTCTTTGTTGTTTCCTCATCCTTGTAGGGAAGCTTTGTAACGAAGTTAGCGGATACTGAGTAGCCGTCCTTGGAATCTTTCTCGTCAGCATCTACTTTGAGATCCTTTTCTTTTCTGCTGTCGTCGAAGAGCCACTCAGAGAGCTCGTCCTCTTCAACGTAGTAACCGCCTTTTACGTAAGCCTTTGTTATCTGGTTTGTGTACTGTGTGAGAAGTGTATCGTAGAGAGCGTCCTCAGCCTTTTCGAGGTCTGTTCTCTTGTCTTCTTCTTTTTCTTCTTCCTCTTCCTCTTCTTCGGGTTCCTCTTCTTCAGCGAACCAATCTATCTCAAGAAGAGCGGTCTTGAGGTCAGCGAGAGTCTTTTCCTTGAATGTCTTCTTAGCCTCTTCGGTGTGACCCTTGTCTCCTGTGAGCTTTTTGAATTCCTCGGTGTATTCCTCTTCAAAGAGGTCATCAGCGAGAACCTCCATAATGTACTCAACTATTACAGCCTTGAAAGCCTCTGCGTCTGCAGCAGCCTTGAACTT
>JAZSLE010000152.1:0-12043 GCA_045535215.1 Eubacteriales bacterium | reverse complement strand
GTTCTGGCTGAAAAGCGAAAAGCATATCCGTATGCTGTCCTTCCTCGGCTCACCGTGTTGGTTCATATACAACGCGGCATCTCATGCATACGGCTCCGCGATCGGAGACCTGCTTTCAATGGCATCCATCGTTACGGCATTCATAAGATACGATATCAAAAAAGAAAAAAAGGACTCCTGATATCAGGAGTCCTTTTTATTTAAAGCGCTACGTATTCAGCTTCCTTCGTTTCCTCCGCGGCCTTCTTTCGCTCGTCTACAATCTCATAGCAGCACCCGCCAATACCGAAGACGACGTTGTTCAAAAAAGCGAAAACGGAGCACGGCTTTTTATATACAATGAACGTTAACTGCAGATAAACTTTTGCTCTTGACTTTAAAAGTTCGTTGTGATATAATTATAGCGAAGAAAGGCAAGGAGGCAAGAAAATGTCCTTTGAAATAATAGATTTTCACGTCCACCCATTCAACGATCCGAAATACAATATATGCTCGCATCAGGACGTATGCGAGATGAATGCCGATAAGAGCAAAGAAATGTTCCGCGCGCTCGGTGTTACAAAAATATGCGGTTCTGTCATCGGAGAAAAGGACGAAAGCGGCGCGATACCGTGGGAGGGGATAAAGGAATGCAACAACGTTGCACTTGAGTTGCGTGATTACTACGGCGATTTCTATGTTCCCGGCTTCCACGTTCACCCCGACCATATAGACGAGTCTATTGCGGAGATACACCGCATGAAAAATGAGGGCGTTAAGCTCGTAGGTGAGCTTGTTCCGTACTACTGCGGATGGTCAGACTATTCCTGCGAAGGCTTTTCGGTTTTGCTTGACGAGATAGGAAAGCATAATATGATAGTTAACTTTCACTCAAAGGGTGAGGACGAGATGGATGAAATGGTGCGTAACCATAAGGACGTCCTGTTCGTTGCGGCTCATCCGGGCGAGTATAAGGCCTTTATGCGCCATATAGAGAGAATGAAGCTCAGTGAGAACTACTATCTCGATCTTTCGGGCTACGGCATATTCAGACACGGAATGCTCAGAAAGGCGATAGATACCTTTGGCATTGACCGAATACTCTTCGGCTCGGATTTTCCAACCTGCAACGCGGCAATGTACGTGGGCGGAGTTCTTCTTGACGAGCTTATAACCGATACCGAAAAGGAGAAGATCTTCTCGCTTAACGCAAAAAGAATTCTCGGTATATAAGAAACGAGAAGAGCCTCGCACAAGCGGGGCTTTTCGCGTTCTTTCAGTTGTTTATCTTCGGTTTATATGCTTTTGATATAATAAACACATAATGCAAGATCAGAACAGTGAGGTGCAGATATGTTTCGTATATTGGTTGCAGAGGACGACAAAAATACAAGATCGCTTCAAAGAGAGGACCTGATAGAGGACGAGAGAAGGGAGTAGGACTTGCAATAGTGAAAAGAGTCGTCGAGCTTCACCGCGGAAGAGTAGGGCTCGTCAGTGAAAACGGAGTCACGACCTTTACCGTATGGATACCGGAGGCGGACTAAAAACGGCACGCATCTATTGACACGCGAAATACTTTATGGTATAATTTAATTACTTGATCATGTGAGGTGGCAGTATGAAAACTACGGATGCTTTCGGTAAAATAGACGTCCTTAACGACGAATACGTTAAGGTGTGGGTGGACGTATGCAATATAGAGAGCCAGACGAAAGTAAAGTCGGGCGTTGATAAGGTCGGTGAATATTTCATCGATATAGCGAAAAAATACGGTTGGACGGTCGACGTCTGTAAGCAGGAAAATGCGGGAGACGCGATATGTGTCACCATGAACCCCGAATGCGAGGAGAAGCTCGTTTGTCTTTCCGCGCATATGGATACCGTACACCCCGAGGGCCTGTTCGGATATCCGCCGACTCGCATAGAGGACGGAAAAATATACGGTCCCGGTGTAACCGACTGTAAGGGAGGCGCGGTAGCTGCGTTTCTCGCAATGGCGGCGCTCTCCGAGTGCGGATATAAGGATTCCTGCGTAAAAATGGTCCTCCAGAGCGATGAGGAGGTCGGAAGCAGTCTCAGTAATAAGCAGACGGTCGACTTTATGTGCGAGCACGCCAAGGGCGCAAAAGCCTTTATAAACCTTGAAGGTAGCACCGCAGGCGAGGCTTGCATACAAAGAAAGGGAATCGCCACCTTTAACTTCGTGATAAAGGGCGAGGAGGCTCATTCGGCAAAATGTGCTACCGAGGGAGCAAACGCTATCGCGGAGGCGGCAGAGAAGATAATCCGACTTGAAAAATTCAAGGATGCTGAAGGTCTCACCTGCTGTTGCTCACTCATAAGTGGAGGAACGGTAAGCAACACCGTCCCCGGACACTGCAAATTTTCCGCAAACGTACGCTTTGCAACGGTCGAGCAGTATAAAAAAATGTGCGAATACACCGACGAGCTCGCAAAAACGAGCTTTGTCAAGGGATGCACAACGACCGTATCTCATAAGTACAGACCTCCTATGGAGCTGAAGGAAAGAAATATCCAACTCCTTGAACGTATGAATGAGATATTCGAGAAAAACGGATTTTCCACCCTAAAGGGAAGCAAGAGAGTGGGCGGCTCGGATGCGGCTTACGTTACCGAGGCAGGTATCCCCTGCGTTGATTCGGTCGGCGTTACGGGAGACAAAATACACAGTAAGGACGAGTTCGCCTACGTTGATTCGCTCTCGGACAGCGCAAAGCGAATGGCGGCGGTTATAATTGATATATGAGACGCTTTATAATAGGAACCGATTGGTGGACCGACTGCGACGACGCGGTCGCGATGCGCTTGCTCTTGAGAGCGCATAAGGAAAAAAGAATATGCATTTGCGGTATAGTAATAAACGCTTGTGATGACGATTCGGTCCGTTCGCTTGACGGCTTTCTCTCAAGTGAGGGAGTATACGATATACCGATAGGTATAGATCGCGATGCGACCGACTACGGCGGAAAGCTCACGTATCATAAGAGACTCTCGGAATGCGCGACAAGGTACACGTCAAACGAGGATGCCGAGGACGCAGTCCAGCTTTATAAGCGGATACTCCGAGATGCGACCGAGCCGATAGAAATGCTGGAGATTGGATTTTTGCAATGCGTTGCCGCGCTCCTTGAGTCGCCCGACGGATTTGAGCTTGTCGAAAAAAAGGTCAAAAAGATATGGGTAATGGCAGGCAAATGGGATGGCGACGGCGAAAAAGAGCACAATTTTGAAAAAACACCGCGCTCAAGAAGAGGCGGATCGGTATTTTGTGAGCTTTTTCCTTCGGACGTTACCTTCCTCGGCTATGAGGTCGGATACGGAGTCATCACGGGTGATCGCCTTTCGGACGGCGACGTTCTGCACGACGTGCTGTGCGATCACGGAAGCCAAAACGGAAGGCATTCCTGGGACCCCATGCTCGCTCTTCTCGCACTTACGGGAGACGAGGAGTCTGCGGGATATACCGTGGTCCGCGGCAAAGCTAACGTAGACGCCCTTGACGGAGCCAATCACTTTAAGACTGATGTAAACGGACGCCATACATACGTCGTCAAAGCAAGGGAAGATGATTTCTACAGAGAAAAAATAAATGAACTTATTAAGTAAAAGTACTTGACAAGACGCGTCGCAGGTAGTATAATAAATAATCTATATTTCACGAAAGGAAAACCTTATATGACAATAAGAATAGGTATTCTCGGATACGGAAATCTCGGAAAAGGGGTTGAGTGTGCGATAAAGCAAAACGACGATATGGAGCTTGTAGCGGTTTTTACGAGACGCGACCCCGCTACCCTCAATATACTGACAAAGAGCGCGAGCGTGTGCCACGTTTCAAAGGCGGAGGAATGGAAGGATAAAATAGACGTCCTCATAATCTGCGGAGGAAGTGCGACAGACCTTCCCGTGCAGACACCTGCATTCGCGTCCATGTTTAACGTGGTAGACAGCTTTGATACCCACGCGAAGATACCCGAGCATTTCGCAAACGTAGACCGCGAGGCAAAGGCATCGGGCAAGGTCGGTATGATATCGGTCGGCTGGGATCCGGGAATGTTCTCTCTGAACAGAATGTACGCGCAGGCGATCCTTCGTGACGGAAGTGACTATACCTTCTGGGGCAAGGGAGTGAGCCAGGGCCATTCGGATGCCATAAGAAGAATAGACGGAGTAAAGAATGCGAAGCAGTATACCGTCCCCGTAGAGTCAGCTCTTGAGGCGGTAAGACGCGGAGAAGCCCCGGTCCTCTCAACGAGAGAGAAGCACACGAGAGAGTGCTTCGTGGTTCTTGACGAGGGTGCAGACGCCGAAAGAATAGAGCGTGAGATAAAGGAAATGCCCAACTACTTTGCGGACTACGATACGACCGTTCACTTCATAAGCGAGGATGAGCTTATCCGTGATCACAGCGGAATACCTCACGGCGGATTCGTCATTCGCTCGGGAAAGACCGGCTGGAACGGAGAGAACACTGCGATAACCGAGTATAGCCTCAAGCTTGACTCTAACCCCGAATTCACCGCGTGCGTCATAGTCGCATATGCAAGAGCGGTATACCGTATGCACGTTGAGGGAATGAGCGGATGCAAGACCGTTCTCGACGTACCTCCCGCATACCTCTCTCCTCTTGACGGAGAAAAGCTCAGAGAAACTCTGCTTTAATAAAAAAGCCGCCGCAAGTAAAAATGCGGCGGTTGTTTATTGACAACAGAGTGCTTTTGTGGTATAATAATCAGCAATGACAAAAATATTCACCGTAAAGGAAAGTGCAAAATATGGATGCAAGCGTAAAACGGCTTAAGCTCTCCTGCTATGCCACGAACGTCACGATGGCAATAGTGGGTAACCTTTCGCCCCTGCTTTTTCTCACCTTCAGATCCGCGTACGGACTCTCGTATTCCTTACTCGGATTACTCGTCGTTATCAACTTTACTACTCAGCTTGTGGTGGATCTGATATTTTCCTTCTGCTCGTCTAAATTCAATATACCTCTTATGGTAAAGATAACGCCCGCGATAGCGGTCGTCGGTCTCTGCATATATTCGGTCGTACCGTGGGTGCTTCCGCAGTACGCGTACGCAGGTATCGTTGCAGGTACCGTAATATTTTCCGCCGCAAGCGGATTTGCAGAGGTGCTTATAAGCCCGGTTATCGCCGCATTGCCATCAAAGGACCCGGATAGAGAAATGAGCAAGCTTCACTCGATATACGCGTGGGGCGTCGTCGGAATGGTCGTTTTCGCGACACTGTTTTTGCTCGTTTTCAAGTCCGAAAGCTGGCATATTCTCGCGTTGATATTGGCCCTCGTCCCGCTTTCCGCATTCTTTTTGTTCCTCGGAAGCAAGGTGCCCGACGTCGGAGCAAACGACAGAGAAACGGGTATCGGCTATATGCTTAAGAGTAGAAGGCTCTGGGCTTGCGTTATAGCTATATTGCTCGGAGGCGCGACAGAGGGAATTATGGCACAGTGGAGCTCAAGCTATCTTGAGCAGGCACTCAACATCCCTAAGGTATGGGGAGACATATTCGGCGTGGCTCTTTTTGCGGTCATGCTCGGGCTCGGAAGAACTCTCTACGCCAAGCGCGGAAAAAATATAGGAAGAGTTATTTTCTTCGGCGGATGCGGTGCGGTCGTCTGCTACGTCGTTGCCGCTCTCACTAACGTCAGTATTATAGGACTTGTCGCCTGCGCGCTTACCGGATTCTGCGCGTCTATGCTTTGGCCGGGCAACCTTGTCGTCGTCGCGGATAGCTTTCCGACGAGCGGAGTGTTCGTCTACGCGATCATGGCGGCGGGAGGAGATCTCGGCTCTGCACTGGGGCCGCAGGCGGTCGGCGTTGTGACCGACTTTGTCCTCGCAAACGAAGGTCTTACCTCGTTTGCTCTTTCAATCGGACTTTCTGCTGAGCAGTTTGGAATGAAGGTGGGTATGCTTACGGGAGCACTCTTCCCGTTGGCTGCATTGCCGCTTTTCTACACGATATATAAGCGTTATAAAAAGAAGAAAGCTCCCTCAGCTTGAGGGAGCCTCTTTTTTATCTTATCGAATTCAATATCTTGAAAAGCCGTGCCTTCTCGTCGTCGCCCGTTCCCGCCATAGCGGTGGAGGAGGCTATCTTATCGTATATGAGTGTGAAGTTTTCGTCGCTCGGCTCGATACCGATCTCGGAAAGAGACGTAGGCATCGAAAGTGCCTTCATCTGCCTCCTGAACTCCTCGGCACCACCAAGATCGCCGTTATATGCAAGCTGGCAGAGAAGACCGATCGCAACAAGCTCGCCGTGAAGATAGGGATATACGATCTTTGGAAAGATATAGCGCGCGGATTCGTAAAGCTTGTGCGCAATAGCACACTGATTCGAGCCTCTCGCAAGACCGCTTATAACTCCCGTCACCGCAATTATCAGATATACGACGTCGTATACCACTTTTGTGTTTCTCTGTGCACCTATGTCCTCACACGCCTCGGGGAGAAGCGCGAGGAGCTTGTCGTATACGAATTTGCTGAGCGAATAGGAGGACAAAAGTCCGATGTCTATCTCACTCTCATCCTTGCCGTAAAGTCTCTGATTTATCTCTATGAGCTTTGCAAGGGAATCGTATACACCCGCTACGAGAAGTCTTACGGGCTGCTTGCAGAGAATTTCCATATCCACTATGACCGCGTTAACCTCGCAGGAGTGGTGCTTTGTTCCCATCGTCTGACCTGCAGAGTTGTAGGTAACGCTGAGCGGAGTGTATGCCGCGCAGGTAGCGCTTGATGTCGGTACGTTGATAACGGGTCTGCCCGATAAAGCCGCGCAGAGTTTCGCCGCATCCATAACGTTTCCGCCTCCGACTCCTACTACTACGTCGCAGTCCTTGAATCCCTCAAGCTCGCATATTTCGGTGCAGTGCTCAAGGTCACAAAAGCCCTTGTATACGTAAAAGATTGCCTGCCAACCCTCAAGCGACTTGTCTATTCGGTCCTTCGCTACCAAAAAAGCGGTCTCTCCGCCGATGATAAACGGCTTTTTGCATCCGAGTTTTGTTATTTCACCCGCAAGACCGTAAAGAGCACCGCTCTCCTGAATATATCTTCCGCTTCCTATGCGGAAGGATGGCTCAACTATTCTTGATTTTGTTGCCATATAAAGCTCCTTATTTGCTGTATTTTGCAGCTTCTTCAGCATAAAGCCTTGCAAGCTCGGTGATCTTACCGTAGTCGCCCGCATTTATGGCCTTCTTGTCTGCTATTCCGCTTGCAACACCGACACCGTATGCACCTGCCTTAAGATATTCGTGCATATTTTCCGCAGTGACTCCGCCTACTGCGAGGAAGCGTATGTGAGAAAGCGGAACCGCGAGATTCTTTATAAACGAGGGCTTGACCTCCGCGTTCGGAAACAGCTTTACGAAATCCGCACCTGCTCTGTGCGCGTTAGCCGCCTCTGTGGGAGTAAATACACCCGGCATAGATACCATTCCAAGCTCTACCGTTCTGCGTATCACCGGCTCGTACATATCGGGCGAGATAATAAACTCCGCCCCCGCGCGTCTTGCAAGCTCGACCTGATCTACCGACATGACGGTACCCGCACCTACGTGCATCCTGCCCTTGAATTCTGTCGCAAGTGCGCGTATAAGATCTGCGGTCTCCTCGTCGCTTACCGCCTTGCTCTGATCAAACGTGACCTCCATGAGACGGATGCCACCCTTTTCCATAGCCGCCGCCGTATTGATCAGCTGCTCCTTGGTGAATCCTCTGAGTATGACTATGACCTTGCTTTCAAGCACCGCATCTATCACGGTCTCTCTTTCCTCAGGTAAAACCTTTTTCAGCTCCATATAGCCTTCTCCTTTTTTATAAAAAATATGAATTTGAATCTTGTTGTTGACAAAAATACGTTAATATGATATAATAATGTAAGATATCAGATCATGCCGAGGTACGTATGAATTATCTTATGAAGGATATGCTCCGACCCTGCGATATGCTTTGCACGGCATATAGGACCAAGGGCGGAAAATTTACTGACAGACTTGATTTTCATCCACATTACGAGATATGCTTTTGCAAAGGGAATGAAGAAAAAAGGATAATAGTAAACGGAAGCACGTACGTATGCAGCTGCCCCGTAGTCGTTATCCTGCCTCCGTACGCTATGCACCATATATCGCTCGACTCTGCAGAGGGAGACTTTGAAAGATACGTTATATACTTCAACGATAGATTTCTTTCCTCCTTTTCGCCGTCCCTTCTCCCGAAGGAAATGTTCAACGAAAACAAGGGAAAAATGATCCTGCTTTGCGACGCGGAGCGCGACGGTACAAGCGTGAGAATAGAACGTATATTCGCCTCGGATTGCGGCGAAAATGAGAAAGCACTTGCCGTAGCGGCACTTTTGAATTATCTCGCTCTCGTCTCGGACGCGTCGAAAACCATCTCACCCGAGAACGTCAGCGAATATATTCCCCGTGCTCTTGAATATATATATACAAACGCCGAGGAAAGACTTGATTCCGCGTCGCTTGCCGCAAGATTTAACGTAAGCCGCGCAAAGCTTGACAGAGATTTCCGCAAATACGTCGGAAAAAGTGTCCACGAGACCGTCTGCGACTGTAAGCTCTCGTACGCAGCGCGCTTGTTGAGAGAAAGCAAGCACACGGTAGGCGAGATAGCAGAAAAATGCGGATTTGAAAGCGAATACTATTTTTATGCGTTCTTTAAGCGCAACACAGGCAAAACTCCGATGTCCTACCGACGCGAGCTTTTGACCGATACAATATAATTGTACCACAAAAATACATCATTTTCAATCACAGATCCGCTCAATATCAGCTGAAAAACTAATATTTCAGATCAGATAGACAAAAGCAACGAAAACAAAACGAAAGAGGTACCGCTATGACTTTAAGCGAAGCAACAAAAAAGCTGGATATTCTTCAAAGAAGACTCAGTGCATATGGACACGCAACGTCACTCATCTATTACGACGGAGCAACTACCGCACCAAAGGGAACCGCGCAGAATCGTGCAGAGACTCTCTCTGTTCTCAGCGAGGATATGTATACTCTTATGACGGGAGAGGATACTGTCGCGCTCCTTACCTTCCTTGACGAGCATAAGGATGAGCTTGACGAAAAGCAGAGACGTCAGGTATACCTTCTCTTTAAGGATATAAAGGATATGCAGAAGATACCCATGGAGGAGTACGTCGAGTACCAGAGACTCACCGCAGAGGCGGACGACGTGTGGCACAGCGCAAAGGAGAACGATGACTTCGCTTCCTTCCTCCCGTATCTTGAAAAGATATTTGAAATGACAAAGAGATTCGCTGTTTACTGCGAGCCGGAAAAAAAGCCGTATGATCATTGTCTCTCACAGTACGAGGAGGGACTCACAACAGAAAAGTGCGACGAGTTCTTCAACACTCTTCGTGCGCATATCGTTCCGCTTATCAAGAAGATATCCGAAAAGGAGCAGCTTGATGACTCCTGCATAAAGGGGTATTGTCCTATTTCAGAGCAGAAGAAGTTCTCCGACGAGCTTATGAAGATGATAGGCATCAATACCGACAGATGTGGCATAGGAGAGACCGAGCATCCGTTCACAACAAGCCTCGGCTCGCATTTTGACGTTCGTATCACTACGAATTATGACGAGAACAATTTCTCATACTCGATGTACAGCGTTATCCACGAGGGCGGCCACGCGCTCTACGACCTCGGCTCGGACGACGAGCTTGCATACACCTGTCTTGACGGCGGCGTATCTATGGGCATCCACGAAAGTCAGAGCCGCTTCTATGAAAATATCATAGGAAGAAGCCGTGAGTTCGCCAATCTCGTTTTCCCGACTCTCAAGAAGTATTTCCCCGAGAGAATGGAGAACAAAAGCGCAGAGGACGTATACAAGGCAATAAATCTCGTTACTCCCTCACTTATCAGAACAGAAGCGGACGAGGTAACGTACTGCCTCCACGTAATGATCCGCTACGAGCTTGAAAAGAGAGTTATGGCGGGAGAGCTTGAGGTCAAGGACCTTGCAGACGAGTGGAAGCGTCTCTATAAGGAGTACCTCGGAGTAGACGTTCCGAACGACCGTGAGGGCGTGCTACAGGACAGCCACTGGTCGGGCGGCGGAATAGGATATTTTCCGTCGTATGCGCTCGGAAGCGCGTACGGAGCACATCTGCTCACAAAGATGAAACAAAGCGTCAACGTCGAAAAATGCATCCTTGACGGCGACCTTGCTCCGATAAACGAATGGAACCGAGAGCACATCTGGAAATACGGCTCTCTCAAGAGATCGGCAGATCTTCTCGAGGAGGCACTCGGTGAGCCGTTCGATCCCACCTTCTACACAACCTATCTTGAAAATAAATACGGAGATCTGTACGGTCTCGACGCATAAAGAGAAACAAAATGTTCAATAAGAAAAAAATAGCATCCGAACTTAAAACACTCAGTTGGAAGAACTTTGTATGGCTTTTCATTGCGGGTATCGTCAATGCCTTCGGAGTTATAGTTTTCCTTTCACCCGTAAAGCTTTACGACGGCGGTATCTCGGGAACGGCAATGCTTCTTTCACAGGTCACCCCCGAATATCTCACGCTTTCCATCTTTCTCGTCGTGTTGAACGTACCGTTGTTTCTGTTCGGCCTTAAAAGGCAGGGAATAGCATTCACGATATATTCGATATTCGCGGTAACGGTATATTCGCTGTGCGCATATCTCATCACCGACGTTCTCCCGATAGACGTAAGTCTTTCTTCTCCCTTTGCAGGTCAGGACCTCCTGCTCTGCGCTATATTCGGAGGACTCATCTCGGGTGCGGGAAGTGGTCTTACGATACGCTGGGGCGGCGCGATAGACGGAATTGAGGTCATCGCCGTAATATTTGCGAAGAAGATCGGAATAACGGTCGGTACATTCGTTATGATCTATAACGTCGTTTTGTATATCATATGCGGTATCGTCCTCGGAGACTGGATACTTCCGCTCTACTCTATAGTTACGTACGCCGTAGGACTTAAAACGGTGGACTTTATCGTTGAAGGTCTTGACCGATCCAAGGCGGTAATGATAATTACCGAAAAGCCGGACGAGATAAGCCTTGCGCTTATCAGCGAGTTTGAAAGCGGAACTACAAAGATACCCGCAAAGGGAGGCTATTCGGACGCAGAAAAGGCAGTAGTCTATTTCGTTGTCAACCGATTCCAGATATCCAAAATAAAAACGATAGTACATACCGTCGACCCGCATGCTTACTTCACGATAAGCGAAGTTGCCGACGTAGTGAAAAAGCAGGATTGATCCGATCATATCAGAAAAAGAAGGGAGCGCTTTGTGAAGGGAAAATATATTGACCTCATGGAAAAGGCGCTCTCTGCTTATTCTGATAAGCATATAGAGCGTTACTTCAACGACGTAAGAGAAAACGGACTCACCGAGCACGGATTCCCTCGCCTTACCTCAAATATCGGTATACTTATATCGCACAACAGACGGCGTGACCTTCTTTCCGCATTTTGCAAGATGATGGATCTTTGCTGTGCCACCGTCCCCAAAGTTAAGGCGGCAAACGATTTTTCGGTAAGAGAGCTTGTCTGCTGTATACTTGAGATCGAAAAAAGCGGTGCTCTTCCGGAGGAAGACACGGATCGGTGGAGACAACTGCTCTCAAATATAAAACCCGAGAACTGCTACGATAAATTCGCGGTAAGCCCTACCGACACTGTACGGAATTGGGCGCTCTTTACGGCGGTAAGCGAATATTTCAGACAGTCTGCGGGACTTTGCAACTCCGAAGACTTTATAGAGCTTCAGCTCTGCCAGCAGCTTCAGTGGTTCGATGAAAACGGAATGTACCGCGACAATGCAAAGGAGGACGTCCACAACCCTATGGTGTATGACCTCGTCCCGCGCGTTCTCCTCTCCTTGCTCCTTGATGCAGGATATTGCGGTAAATACCGTGAAATTGCAGACGGCATACTCAAAAAGGCGGGAATGCTTACACTTGGTATGGAGTCGGTAAACGGGGACATCGCGTTCGGG
>JAZSLE010000199.1:0-6846 GCA_045535215.1 Eubacteriales bacterium | reverse complement strand
CGTTTATTTATCCGCGCTTATATACGGCATATACGATTTTATATATATCACGCCGGATATAACGGTAAACGCTATCGTTATAAGGTAGGCAAGCGTCGTTACGGGAGGTATCGCTCTTATCATTTCGGGAACGGGAAGGATAAGCTCCGCAAGATCGAATATCGTCGGCTCAATGAGGAATGCGACGATAAAAACTATCTGGGATACCGTCTTTATTTTTCCGTAGAGATTTGCCGCAACAACAATGTTTGCCTTATTGTTGACAACGAGACGCATAGAGCTTACCGCAAATTCCCGGAATATCGTTATTATCGTCATTATAACGAGCGCAAGAGTAAAGTGTCCCGTGCTTCTGTATATGAGAGCAATAAGCGTTCCGACGACGAGGAATTTATCTGCCAAGGGATCGAGGAACTTACCGAAATCGGTAACGAGTCCTCTTTTTCTCGCTATACGTCCGTCAAGCATATCAGTTATTGCAACTATAAGAAAGATGAATGCTCCTATTATGTCGCTGAACATTACGTTCTTGAGCATTATTACTGCCACGCAGATCGGAGACAGAAATATTCTCGCTACCGTCAATCTGTTCGGCAGATTCATTTTTTTACCGTTACTCATAGAATATTCTCCTTCTTTGCAAAATCAGTTCTCTTCAACAAGCGTACCCATAACGTCGTAGTCAAGCATCTCCTCGATCTTTACCTTAACGAATGCTCCGGGGGCAATACGTTTCTTCATTGACTTGAAATACACCTTGCCGTCTATGTCGGGGGCGTCCGCGTACGAACGTCCGAAATGCACCTCACTTACGGGGTCGAAGTCTTCGCAAAGCACGGTGATCTCTCTTCCGATGAGCTTACGAAGGAATGCATTCGAAACGTCAAGCTGAACGTCCATAAGCATATCAGCTCTATCCTGCTTCTTCTGCTCGGGCACTCTCGGTGTAAAGTCATATGCAGGTGTTCCCTCTTCTCTTGAGTACGGGAATACGCCCGCTCTTTCGAACTTCGTATCCTTTATGAATCGGAGAAGCTCGTTAAAGTCCTTGTTGGTCTCTCCCGGGAAGCCGACGATGAACGTTGTTCTGATTATAACGTCCGGGATCTCGTCGCGAAGCTTCTTTATAACCGATCTTATGCACGCGCTGTCTCCTCTTCGGTTCATTCTCTTGAGAACGGGATCGGATATATGCTGAAGCGGCATGTCGATATAATTGAGGATTCTGTCGTTGCGTTTCATCACGTCGATAAGCTCGTCGGTTATCTTGTCGGGGTAGCAGTAAAGAATTCTTATCCACGGAATTGAGGTCTCGTCCACAAGTCTCTGCAAAAGCTCGGGGAGAGCATATCTCTTATAGATATCCAAGCCGTACGCAGTCGTATCCTGAGCAACAACGCAAAGCTCCTTTACTCCGAGTGCTTCAAGGTCCTTTGCCTCGGATATTATACTGTCCATATCTCTTGAGCGCATCTTACCTCTTATGGAGGGAATAGCGCAATAGGTACATCTGTTATTACAGCCCTCTGCTATCTTTATGTATGCGGTGTACTCGGGCGTGGATATTATTCTTTCGCCGCCGAGCGCTACCGTTTCCTTATCCTCGTACGAGGAGTATCTCTTTCCGTCGGCAACAGTCTTTACCGCCTCGACGATATTGTGTATAGAACCTACGCCGAGAACCGCATCCACCTCAGGAAACTCCTTAAGGATCTCGTCTCTGTATCTTTCGGCAAGGCATCCGGTAACGACGATACCCTTGAGGCTGTGATTCTTCTTCAGCCAAGCGATATCAAGTATGTTATCTATAGATTCCTTCTTCGCACTCTCGATAAAAGCGCAGGTGTTTATAACGATAATGTCCGCTTCGGTCTCCTCGGGAGTTATCTCGTAGCCGGCATCATAAAGCTCTCTAAGCATTACCTCGGTATCGCAACGGTTCTTGGGACATCCGAGGGAAACAAATCCTATCTTCATTAAGATCTCCAATCAGATTATTTTTTGATCAAAGGTTTACGAATCCTATCTTTCTTCTGACCTTGGAAAGCGTCTTTGCCGCATAGTACGCAGCCTCAGCGGCTCCGTTCTTCATTACGCTCTCAAGATACGCCTTATCCTTAAGGAGTCGGTCAAACTCACTTCTTACGGGAGCGAGGCAATCGGCGCAGGTCTCACCGACAGCAAGCTTGAACTCTCCGTAGCCCTTGCCCTCGAACTCGCGCTCTATCTCGTCAAGCTCCTTGCCCGTAAAGCATGAGTATATCGTCATGAGGTTGTTTATACCGTCCTTGCCCTCCGCATATCTTACAGAGGTATCCGAGTCGGTGACCGCTCTCTTGAACTTTCTTATAACGGTATCCTTGTCGTCGAGTATATATACTATCGCGTTCGCGTTCTCGTCCGACTTGCTCATCTTCTTTGTGGGCTCGGCAAGAGACATTATCTTCTTGCCCGTCTTTGATATTATCGGCTCGGGAACCGTGAAGGTGTCCGAATATACGCCGTTAAAGCGCTCTGCGATATCTCTTGCAAGCTCAACGTGCTGCTTTTGGTCTATACCTACCGGAACGACGTCGGTCTGGTAAAGAAGGATATCCGCAGCCATAAGCACGGGGTAGGTAAAGAGGCCCGCATTTACGTTGTTTGCGTGCTTTGCGCTCTTATCCTTGAACTGTGTCATTCTTGAAAGCTCTCCGAACATGGTATAGCAGTTGAGGATCCAAGCCAGCTCGGTGTGTGCGGGAACGTGAGACTGTACGTAGAGCACGTTCTTCTCGGGATCAAGTCCGCACGCAAGGTAGAGAGCAAGTGTCTCATAGGTTCTGCGGCGAAGCTCTGCGGGTACTTGACGTACCGTTATCGCGTGTGCATCCACAACGCAGTAAAACGTCTTATATTTTTCACTGTACTCGGAAAAGTTCTTAAGTGCGCCGAGGTAGTTTCCTATCGTAAGATTTCCACTCGGCTGTATTCCCGAATAGGATACTTTTTTATCGTTTATCATAGCTGTCCTTTCACGGCCTATGCCGTTGAATATGTTTTTATTTCTGCTTATTGGTGTTTATATATTCGCTTGCGCATTCGCAAAGCCTCGCTATTCCCTCTTTTATCTCCTCGTCGGACGGCGTGGAATAGTTGAGTCTGAAGGACGGTGACCTTCCCTCCGTGTCGCAAAGAAACGCACTTCCGGGAACGACCGCGACCTTTTTCTCTATCGCCGCCTTCACAAAAGCGGAGCAGTCGTCGGTGTCGGGCAAGGTTGCCCAGATGAAGAGTCCGCCACTCGGTCTCGTATACTTGACCTCCTTTGGCATTCCATCATCAAGGCACTTAAGCATAAGCTCGCTCTTACGCTTGTATATACGTCTTATGTTCTCTATGTGAGCGTCCATATCGTATTCGGTCATATATCTGTACGCAAGCATCTGGAAGAAGATGTTCGTATGAACGTCCTCACCCTGCTTTGCAACGACCATCTTTGTAACTACCGCCTCGGGCGCTATAACGTATCCGACTCGCATTCCCGCAGACAGTATCTTTGAGAAGGACGAGCAATATATCACTCTTCCCTCGGTATCCATGCTTTTTATGGTGGGGATGTTCTCACCCTCAAAGCGAAGCTCTCCGTACGGGTCGTCCTCAAGTATGATTACATCGTACTTGCAGGCAAGCTCGTATATCTTTTTTCTTTTTTCAAGGCTCGTGCAGATTCCAGCGGGGTTTTGAAACGACGGGATAACGTACAGTATCTTAACGCTTTTATCCGACCTAAGAACGTTCTCAAGTTCCTCGGTATTCAATCCGTCGTACTCAAGGCTAACGCCTCTTACTACTGCTCCGTTTGAGCGGAAGGAATTGAGAGCGCCGACAAAGCTCGGCTCCTCGCACACGACGGTATCCCACTCGTTGCAAAGCACCTTGCAGGCAAGCTCAAGTCCCTGCTGACCGCCCGAAACGATAAGCACCCTGTCATTCGCGCTTCCTACGTTGAATTTCTCCTTTGCTCTTTTTCTGACTGCCTCGCGGAGAGGAGTGTATCCCTCAGTCACGCTGTACTGCAGTGCGGCAACAGAAGAATTTGCAAATATATCCGCCGCTATTTCGGCAAGCTCACTCGCGGGGAAGGATTCAGGCGACGGATTTCCTGCGGCGAACGAGATTATTGTAGGGTCTGAAAGGCTCTTGAATATCTCTCTTATGGCGCTCGGCTTCAACGTTGCGAGCTTTTTTGAAAACTTGTATTCCATAGATAACCTCAGTGATATGTCGGAGACCCGACGAACAGTTCTATTCATTTTAGTATTATATCATAAAAAACTCTCCTTTTCAATACGTTTATATCTTATTTTAAAATAAAATGAAAAAAAATTTAAATATATCTTGTTTTTAAACTCCCCGAATGGTATAATATAAGCTAACAACTGCCGACCTTCCGTCGCAGCTTATGAAAGGAAAACAGTATGATCTGTAAAAAATGCGGTACTGAGCTTAGCAATGACGCAACCGTATGTCCCGTATGCAAAACGGAATATAACAAGGACGTTTTCAAGCCGAAATCCGATTGGATAGCCGAAACGAGTGCCAAAAACAAAAACATTTTCAAAAAGATCTCGATATTTTCTCTTCTTACAATATGCGTAGTACTGCTTTGTATGTCGTACCTGTCAAATCTTCTCCCGAAAATAAGATCGTACAACCAGTCTCTCCCGCCGTTTGCCGCGATCGAAAATGAAAACGGAGACGTTTCGATCATCAACACCAACAGTAACAAGGTGCTTGTTATCACGGACGGAGACAGCATATCCGACATTATGATAAACGCCAAGGAGGATAGGCTTTTCTTTATCGTCACGGATAATGGAAGGCGCACTCTCTTCTCGCGATATCTCTCCACTCTTATATACGATAACGACATCGTTGCGTCAAACGTGTGCGACTATCTTATAAATTACGAATCGGACACGGTAGCGTATAAGACGAACAGCAACATACTTTACGTCACCGATTCGAAGGGGCTCAATACAAAGGAAATAAGCAAGCAGGTTGATGAGTATTATCTCTCTTACAACGGAAAGATAATAGTGTACACCGTAAAGGATCACCTCAACCGCTCCTCGATATATCTTTACAAAGACGGTGCATCCACTCTCGTTTGCGGGAACGCCGAGATACTTCGCGTATACTCGGATCTGAAGGATATATACTTTTCATATGCGGGAGGTCTCTTCTGCTATGACACATCAACAGAAGAATCCAAGTGCATTTCCGCAGATTACGGAGTAATCGCACAGATATACAGAGACGAGGGGATCGTATACTTCACGTCCGCTCCGAAGCCGGACGGAAGGGTAGCGCTCTACTGCTACGACGGTGAGCAAAAGACGGTAACAAGTAATCTTTCGTCGATAGTATACACGGCAGAGAAGCCTTTTGTGGTATACACAGAAACAAACGAACGCGGCGAGCCGGTATACAAGGCGATAGTCGAAACGAGCACCGAAAGGATCTCTACCATAAACGGAAGCAATCTTGAGAGCTTTATGCTCGACAAGAGCGGCAAGCATCTGTTCTATAACGACTGCTCGAAGGAGCAATCTATGCTCGTTAGTGCAAGAGTAAAGAAAAACGCTCTTGTCGATTTCTCGGTAATAGATACGGATGTCGTATATCTGTGCGGATTGATCGAATCCAAGCCGTTATACGCAAAGAACTTCTCTTCCGCTAATATGGTAGCCGATCTTTACTACGAGGGTGAGGAGATATTCTCCACTGCGGAGATATACGATTACGCAAAATTCTCCTCCATTCCCCACATGCTGAGGCCCGAGACCTTCAAGTATTTCTTCACCGAGGATGATCAGACAAATATCGGTGAAGCGTTTGTAACCATGCCGCTTCGTGGCAGCGACGCATTCATATTCAGTGACGGGGATCACGAGAAGGTATACAAATTTGACGGAGACTCCGTAAAAGAGATGGTACAGGGAAACATCGAAGAGATGTATATGATCGCTCACAACTGTATCATTTCAACCACGGACGGCAAGATCGTAATAAACAAGAACGACGAAAGCACCGAGATAGACGGAGACGCAGTCAAGTTTATATACATCGAGCCGTACGGAAACAAGGAATATCAATTGCATTGATTCTTATAAAACAAAAAGCCACTGCACGAGCAATGGCTTTTTATATATTGATTTATCAGCTGTTTGCGTAATCGCGGCAGAACTTTTTCCATATAGGAGCGACAACGGCGCAGACCGCAAGTCCCGCTACCGATATAATAGCCCACATAAGAACGGTGAAATCCCATCCCTTTGAATCAGCGAGTGCGGCAAAGCCGTAGGTGGATATCGATGCGCCGACGTAGGTGCAGGCGTTAAGAATTCCCGAATAAGTAGACACCTTTCCGCTCTTGACTGTTCTCTTCGGTACGACGGTGATGAGCATAAGGTTTATTCCGTGCATGCAAGCAACGATGCAAGCCATCATAAGAGTGGAAACAAGCACGGAGGATGCGAAGCGATTGAGCACGAACATGACTACCGCACATGCGGCAGAGCCCGCGAATATTACCGCGGAGCAGGTGACCTCGTTCTTGAAAACCTTTCTGTGAAGGGTATCAAACACCGCAAAGCTTATCATACTGAAGATCGCGAGGATAACGGTGGTTATTATGGATTTCTCCTCCCCTATATTGAACGTCTCGTTAAGATACGAGGGCATCCAGTTTGTAACTCCGTCGCGGAGCGTTCCCTGAAGGATTATACCGACCATTATAAGCGCTATCGCAACGTATCCGTAACGCGGAATGGGAACCGTCTTCGCTTCCGTCTTTGCGGG
>JAZSLE010000233.1:0-11106 GCA_045535215.1 Eubacteriales bacterium | reverse complement strand
GTCCCGAACGGAAGCAAAGTCTTATGCACTCGTTGTCCTTTGTGGACGTATACGTATAAGTTCTTGCGCCGTTTGCATCGGTATAGCTCGCAGCAGTACCGTTTGCCTTGTAGCCGGTATTGTCAAGCACCCACGTGCCGTGTGTTTCCTTCCAAGAGGAGAAAACGTAAGCTGCTGCCGACGCATAGTTACTGTCTCCGTTGGAGTTTGTATTATCGTCTGTAAACGTGATAGTTGAACCTGCGGAACCAAGCTTGATTATATCACTGTAAGAGTAGTATGTGCCGGTCTTGTTGATCTTTTCCTTGTAGCTGGCGTTCGTATCCGATCCGACGTATCCGAAATTCCACGGTACGTCTACCGCATAAGTCGTAGTTGTCGCGGGAGGAGTAGTAGCCTCTGGAGTAGTAGCCTCGGGTGTCGTAACTTCAGGTGTTGTCTCCTCGGGGGTAGTTACCTCGGGAGCAGAAGGTGTAGTAACGTCGTCCTTACCCGTTTCTGCGCAAGCGACGAGAAGAGTAAACGCCATTGCGAGAATGAGTACTGCCGAAATTACCTTAGCGAGGGTTATATTTCTCATATGTAACTCCTTTACATTTTGTTATTTTAGTTAATTATATCACAGCTTCGGGGTTTTGTCAATAAGTTTTGTGGATTTTTTACACGCGTTTATATCGCAATCTGCTTTTTTGAGATACCTTTGCGCATTTTTTACTCTTTTCACTGCATAGTCAAAAACACCATATCCCAAAAGCATATAAGCTATTGACAAGCGTGTTAAAGTGATGTAAAATATATTATGTATAACCCCGACTTACGGAGTTACATCAATGTCGGCACGTTCAGTGACGTTACTGCGCTAACGCACGCTGCCGATGTATAATTTTTTATGGAGGTCATTATGATAAAACTCACAAGATTGCTTTCCGTTATTCTTGTAATCGTTATGCTCGCTACAGCACTCGTTGCTTGTGCAGGCGATCAGGGCGACGAAAATTCTAACGGCGGCACAACAACTCCCGGTGGAAACGCTACAACTCCCGGTGGAACACCCGGCCCGGAAACAGATGAAAACGGTTATCTTAAGGATGATCTTCCCGAAGGAAAGATAGACGACGAGATCTATCTCTTCACTTGGGAGAACCAGCTCGGTTGGGAATTTGAGGCTACCTCTCTTACAGGTGACACTGTAAAGGACGAGGTTTACCGCAGAAAAGAGAGACTTGAGGATACCTACGGTATCACG
Organism: Eubacteriales bacterium; assembly: GCA_045535215.1. Classification (GTDB taxonomy): domain Bacteria; phylum Bacillota; class Clostridia; order Oscillospirales; family CAG-272; genus SIG640. Next base: position 9,860 of record JAZSLE010000233.1, on the reverse strand, counting down.
CTCAAAATTGACAAAGCAAACGGTGACTGGGATCACAGAAACGAATTCGTAAACATTGTTCAGGCTAACCAGTCTGAAGAAGGCGATAACATTTGGGATATCGTCGGCTGCTACTTCGCGGTAAGCGGTGCTATGACAGTTAAGGGATTCTTCGCTGACCTTTCCAACGAAACAGAATTCCCTCACCTCGACCTTTCCAAGCCTTGGTGGCCCGATGACCTTCTCGGTACCGCAAGAGTAAACAATGCTGTTTACGCTATCACAGGTGATATCACACCTACGTTCATCAGAAACATGAGTATGTGCCACGTTAACCTCGATATGCTCGAGCAGTACAACATGGGCGTTAACATCTACGACATCGTAGAAAACAAGGAATGGACATACGAGAAGCTTGCTCAGCTCGCACTCAACAAGGTTGCCGGCGAAGGCGTTGAGAGAGAATACGCTCTTACGATGGGAAGCAACGTTTCTTTTGATAACATTCTTTACAGCTCCGGTTACACACTCGTAAACAACCTTGACGACGGTTCTCTTGAGCTTGCTCCGCTCGGAACAGACCAGAAGTTCATTGACTTCTATACATACATATATGAGCTCTTCACACAGCACAAGGACGTTAACGGCGCTCTCGCTATCGGCGCAACCCCCAACCCCGATACAGGTGTAGGCGCAGGCTTCCAGGCCGGTAACGTTATGTTCAACTTCGGTTCTGCTGCTGACGTTCAGAACAACCTCACAGAAGTTGACTTCAACCTCGGTATCGTTCCTATGCCTATGTACAAGACTGCTATCCACACAACTCAGGATCAGTATTACACGGTTCAGGGCTTCTGGACAACACTTTACAGTGTTCCCTCCAACGCAACCGATAAGGCGTTCTCCTCCTTCGTTCTCGAAGCTCTTGCAAGCGACGCTTACAGACATTTGACTCCTACATGGTACGAAACAATGTTCCAGAGCCGCTTCCTCCAGACACCTGAAAATGCTGAGATGTTCAACGTTATCCACGACGGTATCATCTTTGACGCCGCTCGTATATTCGGTACACACATCGGCAACTTCAGTGCATTCAGAAGGGCAGCCACTTCCAAGCACTGGACAGTTTACTTCGACTCCCAGAAGGGCGCTTGGGAGGAGTTGATCACAGAGATCAACACAAGTCTCGGTGAATAATAAGCTTTCATCATAAAAACAGATCCACGGTCCTCGGACCGTGGATCTTCTTTTTGCTTATTAATCATAAGAACTGTACATCGTGGAGAGCTCTCTTAATTACCTGACCTATGCCCTCTGCCATAAGAGCGAAGCCGAGGTCGTTGGGATGGCATCCGTCCACCGTGCAGGCATCCTCGTAAGGACCGCGGAAGAAGCCCTCACCGTCTATGTAATATACTTTTTTATCACCGAGAGCAAGAGCCTTTCTGTAGCTGTCCTCGATGACGAATCTCGCCTTCGACGCGCCGATTCTGTTAAGCTTCACGTCGGGACGGGAAATCATGATATAGGGAACGTCGGGGTTCTTTTCTCTTATCGTTTCATAGAGTGCAAAGTGAGTTTTTTCAAGATGCTCGGGGTTGGGGGCGTTGTGGTCGTAGTCGGAAACAAACAGACACATGGGAAGACCTGCCATATATTCGCATATTGCCTTCTCACCTCTTCCGCTTCCCGAGAATCCGAGGTTTATGTGGTCAATATCGAGCTGTCTGCTTATTATGCTCTGATAAGCGTTGCCCGGTCTTGAAGCGCAACCGCCCTGGGTTATAGAGCTTCCGTAATATACGATCGGCTTGTCGTATTTGTACTTATCGCCGTGCTCAAGCTTGCTGTTTCCGTCAAGGGCGATGTAAAGCTCCTTAACGTCGTTATAGAGCGGGAAGTTTATCGTGATGGAGCGCATCTTTCTTTCGCCGAAGCGGATGATACCCTCGTACTGATCCTTGGTCGTGAGAGGCGGCTTGTACACTCCTCTGAAGTCCTCGTCAACGTAAAGGTCGAAGCCCGAGCTTCCCGTAGGAGCCATATGCGGCATAAGGTGGAAGCTGACCATCTCCACTCTTATTCCGATGTACGGAGAGTCGGTCTTAAATCGAACGCGACCGCCTGCGGTATGGAAGTTAAGTCCCTCGACTCCGCTGTTTGTAGCCTTTGCAACATCTACGGGGATCCTGTGGAATCTTCCGCTTTCGGTCTCGCAAAGTCCGTACAGATCGAACGGAGGCTTACGAACGTCATAGAAGGTAACTCCCTCATCCTTTATGCTGGTCTCGAATATCATATTCTTGTCTATCTTTTGTATCTCTGTAAGCTTTTCGCTCATAAGAATCACCCCTTTCTTTTTTTATTGTATCACATTTGAGAGCAAAAGTCAATTGTCTTTTTTAAAATACTCTTGACAAAATGCGATTTAAGTGGTATAATTACTTTCGCGAGTTCGTGACCATCCTCGCTTCGGTCATACCGATAATCAAAACTATGGGGAATAACATCCTATCCGTTTTCTTATTGTGTATGGCGACATCATCAGTATGAAACGGAGTTTTTTATGCAAAAAAGGAATCGATCCCAAATTTATGCACTGACTCTCTCTGCAATGATAGCCGCTATGTACGTTCTTCTCACCTACGTCTCTGAGCTTATGGGACTGTCAAAGGGCGTTGTTCAGATAAGGCTGTCGGAAACTCTGTGTGTGCTTGCGGCGTTTACGCCCTGTGCAATACCGGGAGTCAGCGTCGGATGCTTTATAGCAAATGTGCTTACCGGATGCTCGGTGCTCGATATAATATTCGGCCCCATAGCCTCTCTTATCGGAATGATCTTCGGACGCCTCATAGCAAAGAGAAGCACGAGCTATCCCTTCATATTTCTATCGACGCTTCCAACCGTAATATCGAATACTCTTATAACTCTTCCGGTGATAATAGTGTCCTACGGTCTCGGGGACACGTATCTTGCATCGCTTATACTCTTTTTGCCCGGTGAGCTGATCTCCGCGTCGGTAATAGGCTCGATACTCGGTATCACCCTCAAAAAAAGCGGAATTCGCATATGACATATCGCATAAAATATAAATTAATCCTAAAGCACTTGTAATATTTTTTACGAGTGCTTGATTTTTTATTTATTTTGTAGTATAATAATTATAACTATGTAAGTTTACCGAAAGGGAAATCATTATGAAAAAGATAACCAAAGCAGTTATACCCGCGGCAGGACTCGGAACAAGAATGCTCCCGATAGCAAGAGCAGTACCGAAGGAAGCGCTTCCTATAGTTGACAGACCCGCTATATCCTATCTCGTTGAAGAGGCGAAGAAGAGCGGAATAACCGACGTACTCATAATAACCGGAAGAAACAAGGGATGTATTGAGGATTACTTTGATTTCTCCCCCGAATACGAGGAAAAGATATCCGCAAAGGGTGGCGACCTCAGTGTTATAAGAGACAGCGCATTTGCCGATATGAACATATATTTTCTCAGGCAGAAGCAGACAAAGGGCCTCGGTCACGCGGTAGGATGTGCTAAGGCATTCTGCGCAGGCGAGCCGTTTGCGGTACTTTACGGAGACGACATAATCTTTTCGGAGAAGCCCGTTACGCTTCAGCTTATCGAGAGATACGAGAAATACGGTCTCGGATGTGCGGGCGTAAAGGAGGTTCCGGACGAGCTTGTAAGAAAATATTGCACGCTCAAGACCGAAAAGGTATCCGACAGCGACGATGAATTTTACGTCAGCGATATGATAGAAAAGCCGGGAGAAAACGATCCGGTATATTCAAACTATTCCATTCTCGGAAGAGTTGTTCTTCCTCCCGAGATATTTGACATAATAGAAAGCACAAAGCCGGGGGCGGGCGGTGAGATACAGCTTACCGACGCTATGAAGACTCTTTCCAATACAAAGGGTATGATCGCGGTTGATTTCGAGGGCACGAGATTCGACCTCGGATCAAAGCTCGGTCTTGTGAAGGCAAACGTTGTCAAGGCACTTGAGCACGAGGAGATCGCCGAGGAATTCAAAAACTACATAAAGGAGCTGGCGAAAACGCTTTAAGCCTTCGCCGATGATCGTCATGAGTACAATTGACAGAGTATCAAAGCACAATTACTATCTCGATATAGCACAAACGGTCGCTGAAAGATGCACCTGCCTGCGCAGAAAGTTCGGAGCCATCATCGTAAAGGACGACGTCATCGTTTCCACAGGATACAACGGCGCCCCCAGGGGAAGAAAGAACTGCTCGGACCTCGGATACTGCATGAGAGACAAACTCGGTATCCCCCGCGGAGAAAGATACGAGCTCTGCAGATCGGTACACGCTGAGGCAAATGCTATAATCGCTGCGCCCAGAGACAGAATGCTCGGTGCTACTCTTTATATGGCGTGCGTTTCTCCCGAGGACGGAAGCCTTTTTGCGGGAACGACAAGCTGTATGATGTGTAAGCGTCTTATAATCAACGCCGGCATCGAAACGGTCATCGTCCGCGACACTAAGGATGATTTCCGCATAATCAACGTTAGCGACTGGATAGATGACGACGATTCTCTCTCCGGCGTATTCGGATATTGATTTTTTGAGAGGTCATATATATGCTTCACGCAAAAACAAAAAAGATAATCATTCTTTCTCTGTCTCTTCTTATGGCAGTGCTCTGCCTTTCGTCCTGCTTTATGGGATTGAAATTTGAATTTGACAGCGGAAGTATAGTAAACTCAAGAGGAGACAGATTTTCTCCCGTTCCCCTATCATATAAGCCGAGATCATACGTCACAGACGACGAATATGCAAGACTCGACCACCCCATATACGGAAAAATAAACCTATACGAGGTCGCTGACTCAGACGGCAAGTGGCTTTATTGCAGTACGGATGATACTCTTTACAAGACTGATGACGCCGTTCTTCCCACTCTTGCGGAAATGGAGCCGACAAGCATACTCGTAACTTCATTCGGCGAAAAGGAGATCTCGCTTGCAAACGTTACCGACAAGAAGAAGGTAAGCGAATTCGTCGACCTCGTCGTAAACGGAACGGCAGATGCGATAACAGAGACGGGTATGATCCCTTCGGACACCTACAAGATCGCATTCTTATCCGAAAAGTATCCCTTCCTCGCGTATTCCATGACCTACTACGAATATAGTGACGGAAGCTACTATATTTACAACAGAGACACCGGTCTCTATTACAAGGTGGACGACACCTTCAAAATCGCACTTGAAAACATTTTTTAACGGTAAGACCGCACGTACGGGAGGTAAGAGTGAAGGCTGACATTCTTTTTGTATGTATGGGAAACACCTGCAGAAGTCCTATGGCCGAAGCGTACTGTAATGACAGATATAAGGACAAGATCCGAGCCGAAAGCAGAGGCGTATATACCGACAAAAGCGGAATAAATCCGCTCGCGGTAAGAGCTCTTACCGAACACGGCATTCTACCGACCGACGAAAACGACTATACGGAGCACACATCCCTTCCCGTTTCCCTGTCCGACGTTGAGAATGCGGATGCAGTCATTTGTATGACACGGGACATAGCCGATCTTCTCTCACGTGTATTTTACCCCTACGCGGAAAAAATATTCACCTTCAACGAAAGCATACCCGACCCATACGGAGGCTCGCTTGATGACTATATGAGTTGTCTTTCAAGCATAGCCGAGCAGACCGACATCTTTATAAAGGAGCACTATGGAGATTCGCTTTGAAGAAATATCCGGAGCTTCCGACAAAAGACTTTCGGATATAGCCGATCGCGAGGCTACGCATTTTTCGGATGCCTCTTCACTCGGAGCACTGTTATCGCTTGTCAATATAGGCGCCGCATTCTGCGTTGCGCTTGACGGTGATGAAATATGCGGATTCGCGTATGCCACGGTGTCACCCTACGAATCCGAGCTGCTCAGAATAGCGGTCGATGACAAATACAGAGGACGCAAAATAGGAAAACAGCTTCTCTCCTTCCTTCACGAAAGGATCCTGAGCAAGGGTTGCGACGAAATATTCCTTGAGGTAAGACGCTCAAACACGGCCGCGCGCAGACTTTACTCTTGCATGGGATACACCGAGATCGGTGAACGCAAGGGCTTTTACAAGTCGCCGACCGAGGATGCGATCCTCTACAATAAAAAGCTTTCGGAGCTATAATTACTTACGGAGATATTATGTACATATTGGGATTTGAAAGCTCGTGTGACGAAACGAGCGCCGCTGTCGTATATGCAAGCGGAAAAGAAAGGCGTATACTTTCCGACGTAATAGCGTCACAAATAGAGACACACAAACTTTACGGCGGAGTAGTACCCGAAATAGCGTCCCGCGCTCATATAGAGGCAATCAGCGGTATAACCCGCCGCGCGCTTGATGATGCGGGAGTAAAGCTTTCGGATATAGACTGTATCGCTGTAACGGCATGCCCCGGCCTTATCGGTGCTCTGCTCGTCGCAGTCAATTTCGCGAAAAGCCTTGCTTATGCAAATTCCATACCTCTCGTTGCGGTAAATCACATTCACGCACACACCGCCGCAGTTTATACGGCGTATAATGAGCTTGAGCCCCCTCTCCTCTCTCTCGCGATATCAGGAGGAAACACCTCGTTTTATATGGTCAAGGATTATGTTTCATACGAATATATCGGTGGTACGAGAGACGATGCCGCGGGCGAGGCGTTTGACAAGATAGGAAGAGTGATAGGTCTTCCCTATCCGAGCGGTGCCGCTATGGACAAGCTCGCATCAACGGGTAACAAGTACGCGATAAAATTCCCGTCACCGGCTTTGGCCGGAGATACGCTCGATCTCTCGTTCAGCGGACTCAAGACCGCCGCGCTCAACCACATAAATTCACTCAAGCAAAAGAACGACGATATATCCGAGCATCACGCGGATATTGCCGCATCCTATACCGCGGCTATCGTTGACGGCATCGCAAAGAAGGCGGACGCCGCACTCAAGCTTACCGGACAAAAGAAATTCGTGCTCTGCGGCGGGGTTGCCGCAAACTCTCACATAAGACTCGCACTTGCCGACGTATGTAAGGCAAACGGAGCGACATTGTATATGGCACCGCGTGAGCTCTGCGGAGACAACGGCGCTATGGTCGCAATGCAGGGGTATTACGAGTTCCTGGCGGGTCACACCGCGCCCCTTTCCCTGAATGCGAGCGCTACTCAGAATATATTCAATTAAGAGGCAAACCAATGGCTGGAAAGAAAAATAACGCAAACCAAATCTTCAATCCCGACGGTATATCTCCTGCCGTAATACGCAGGATGCCTCGTTACTTAAGATACCTCAGAGAGCTTAAAAACAACGGCGTTTCACGAATAAGCTCCGCCGCTCTCTCAAGACTTATGAACGTAACGGCATCCCAGATAAGACAGGACCTTAACTGCTTCGGCGGCTTCGGTCAGCAGGGATACGGATATAACGTTGAATATCTATACTCGCAAATGGAGGACATCCTTTGTCTGAAGAAGGGATACAGCGCAATTATACTCGGCGCGGGAAACCTCGGACGTGCATTGGTTCATTCTCCCATGTTCGGAAAAGCAGGTGTCGTTCCCGTAGCTATATTCGACATTGCGGAAAGCGTAGTCGGAAGCGTTATCGCAGGAATACCCGTATACCATACCGATGAACTTGAGGAATTCTGCGAGAAGAACGACGTTGATATGGCAATACTTACTCTTCCGAGAGACGTTGCACCCGAAATGGTGGTGCGACTCAAGAAGTGCGGTATCATCGCATTTTGGAACTTCACAAATGCAAAGCTTGATCTTCCTCCCACGGAGACTATTGTGGAAAGCGTACATATGAGCGATTCTCTTATGACCCTCACGTATAGACTCGGATTTCACAAAAACGCGAAATCAAAAAAAAGATCTTAAGGAGGGTGGATAACAATTATGCCCCATAAGCTGAAATATAATGGTGCCGCCGTCTCGATACCCGTAGATCTTCTTAAGCATCTCGCCGAGGCATCGAACAATCAAAGCATAAAGAACATCTGTACCATGCTTGAGTACGGACTCTCCTACAAACCGTTTGAGGACGTAGCATACGAGCTTATACAGGATCAGATAATGACGAAAGAAGAAACGGATGTTGTCAAGGCGTATATGTGCGGAGCGGGAATGCTTGAAATCGATAACAAGACCAGAAAAAGGTCGTCCCATATTCCCGCCAAGAAGGCTCCCGTGCTTCAGACCGGAAAAGAGACCGAAGCTCTCACCTCCACCGACATAAAGGATTGGATAGACAATACCGCCCATATGAGTGAGTTCATCAAGGCGTGCGAGGACGTTTACGGATCTCCCTTTAACCGTACCGAGCTTCAGACTATACTTACGTATTCTCACGAATACCGCATGAAGGACGAATGCATACTCTCTATACTCGGATACAGTAAAGAAAAAGATCACACCATCGCCTACACAAAGGAAATTTTCAACAGAATGATCGACAACGGCTTGACTTCCCTTGCAGAGGTCAACGCAGAGCTTGCTTTTCTTGGCTCTCACAGCTCTTACGTTTCCGTAGTAAAGCAGATATTCGGAATAACAAGAGCGCTCACAAGTGCAGAAAAACCCAAGATAGAGCGCTGGAACAAGGAATACAAGTTCAACCGTGAGCTTATCCAACTCGCATTCGATAAGGCTGCCGCAAAGGAAAAGGCAAGCATAGCGTATTGTGACAAGATGCTCACCGGATGGTACGCAGAGGGCCTTAAGGATGCCGATGCCGTGAAGGCAAAATATGCCCACAAGGGTAATATAAAAAAGGAAGACGGCTCCACGTTCAACGTGGACGACTTCTTTGAGGCGGCAATAAAGAGATCCTACGCCGAATTTAAAAACGAATAATTATTAAGAGGTATTTTATGGATACTATCTCATATCAGAATATAAAGGACGAATATTCGGTAAAGAGAAGAAAAGCACAGCAGATTGCTGAGGAAAGACGTATGGAGATATATGCCAAGCTTCCCGCGATAAAAAGCTACGATGACGAAATGCTGTTTCTCGCAAGGACTCTTATCGGTGCGGGAGACGCGGCTATGACAAAGCTTGACCGCATTGAGCTTCTCACAAAGGAAAGAGCCGATCTTCTCGTCGCAAACGGATATCCCGCAGACTATACCAACCCGCCGTACGAGTGCAAGATCTGTAACGATACCGGATATGCTGGAACAGATATGTGCGAATGTATGAAAAGGCGTATGAGACTTGAGTCCTTGAAGACAAGCGGTCTCGGAAAGCTCGCAAGCGAGCAGAGCTTTGATAACTTCTCAACCGCATATTACGCGGGCGCGAACAGAGAAAACGCGATGTTCGTACACCGCACGCTCCGCTCCTTCGCAAAAAACTTCTCGGACACCACCTTTTCAAACTACCTGCTTATGGGCGGCACGGGACTCGGAAAGACACATCTGTCCACCTCCCTTGCAAAGGTAGTAATAGATAAGGGCTACGACGTTGTATATACAACGGTAATAAATATGTTTGACGACTTCGAGAAGAAGCGATTTGCATCCGTAGGTAACGAAAATGCGCACATAACGGACAGATACTTCAATTGCAAGCTCCTCATAATAGACGATCTCGGATGTGAGCTTACCACACAGTTCACAGTATCTTCTCTCTACAACATAATAAACACCCGACTCAACGAGGGAAAATGCACGGTAATAAACACCAACCTCTCTCACGATGAGCTGAAGAAGAAATACGACGACAGAATAACGAGCCGCATATTCGGAAGCTTCCTTCCCCTCCCCCTTAAGGGAACGGATATCCGCGCTCAAAAAATAAGTCGGATCGTAGCCATGTCGTTCTGTGAGCCAAGGAGTTGTAGG
>JAZSLE010000151.1:0-4296 GCA_045535215.1 Eubacteriales bacterium | reverse complement strand
ATTTATAATCATTCTTATCGTTGCAAAATGCTTTGAGGCATTCAAGAACAACCAAATAGTCAAGGGGTGTATGTCGGGACTCAAGCCCGCGGTAGTCGGACTTATTGCAAGCGCCGTTGTTTCGGTAGGACTTACAACCTTCTTCCCGGGTGCATCAAGCGTTTTTACAATAGGCACGGAGGTATTCCTAAGTTCATCTTTGTATCTGTCGCTTGCGATATTCGGCGTAATGCTGTTTTGCTCGCTCAAAAAGATACATCCGATACTCATAATATGCGTTTCGGCGGTAGCGGGGATAGGTCTCGGCTACGCGTTCGGACTTCCGATATAACAAAAAAACAGACCGAAGTATCATCTCTCGGTCTGTTTTTTGTTTTTCAAGTCTATTTGTGCCTTGTGCTTTCTTCCTATTCCCTCGGAAGAGGCACAGGAGGAAGCACGCATTATTGTATCCGAGCCGTATTTCCGTCTTATACGGTCGACCGCCTTATCAAGCGTTCTCGATCTTTCTCTTTTTTCATCCTCAAACAACTCTATCTGCTCGGACGGATCGCGGGTTATATTCGTAAGAGAAACGCCGATAAGACGCAGTGGCTTTCCGTCCCAAAGCTCGCAAAACAGCTTCTTTGTGACCTCGAATATCTCACCCGTTATATCGGTAGACCTATCAAGGCTCCTCTGATGCGATCTGTCCTTGAAATCACTGCTTCTGACGCTGACACCAACGCAAAAGCATTCTCCGCCGTCCGCTCGCATTCTTGAAGCGACACTGTCCGTAAGAGCGAGCAATATATTGAACGCGCTCTCCTCGTCAGTAACGTCCTTTTCAAGCGTAGTCGAGTTACTGTACCCCTTCGCCTCCTCGGGCTCGGACACAATGGGAGAGTCGTCTATGCCGTTTGCGAAATTGTGTATATGCTGTCCCGCCTTCATTCCGACGAGGACTTGGATCGCCCCCAGATCGCACTGAGCAAGATCTCCTATGGTTTTTATTCCCGAAAGCTCAAGCTTCTCCGCGGTAGATGCGCCTACCGAAAAGAGATCTCTTACGGGCAAGGGCCACATTTTTGTCGGTATCTCCTCGGGGAAAAGGGTATGCACCTTATCCGGCTTTTCAAAGTCACTCGCCATTTTTGCGAGGAGCTTGTTCGTGCTTACACCGATATTAACGGTAAAGCCGAGCGTATCTCTTATTTTGTCCTTTATCTCATACGCGATCCTTATGGGGTCGGGATATATCATTGACGTTCCGCTCATATCGAGGAAGCACTCGTCTATTGAAAATTTTTCAACTACGGGCGCGTATTCAAGGCAGATATCCGTAAACGCCCTTGAGCATCTTTCATACAGCTTGAAATCCGGTTTTGCAAGATACAGCTCCGGACACTTCCGAAGCGCAACGCCAACCGGCTCTCCCGTATTTACTCCGTATTTTTTTGCGGGAATAGACTTTGCGAGTATAACTCCTCTTCTCTTTTCCTTGTCGCCGCCTATCGCAGACGGAATAAGGCGCAGATCCGGCTTTCCGTCAAGCACGCGTTGGGTCGCCTCCCAAGACAAAAACGCACTGTTTACGTCTACGTGAAACACAAGTCTTGACACGGCATTACCCTCCTTTATCTTACTTCGTTTTGCTCAATAATTCTCAATAATTATTATAACACATATTTTGAAAAAAATCAATGCATATTGCAATATCATTTCGCTTCTATTGACTTTTGCTCGCTTGTATGCTATAATTATGTCAAAATAACCTTGAGGACGGACATATGAAAAGAACGATATCTTACATACTTATAGTCGTTATGGCTATTTCTCTTGCCGCTTGTGTAAGGAATGGAGACGTACACGAGACCACTCCCACGGTAAGCGGCGAACTATCGACAACACCCGAGCCGCAGGAAACGACGACAAACGTAACTACCCGCAACACGCTGACTCTCAGAATAGGCTCTTACAACATAGCAAACGGTCGCGAGGTTGATCACGATATGAAGCTTATCGCAGAGGACGTTCTGAAAAAGGAGCTTGACATCGTTGGATTTCAGGAAGTAGACCGACATGCGTCGCGCTCAAAATTCATTGACACCATGGCTCTCCTGTCTGAATACACCGGCTACAAATATTACCACTACACAAAGGCACTGAACATAGCGGGAAATCCGGAAAAATACGGTCACAATGGAGAATATGGAACGGGGATACTGTCAAAATATCCTATTCTTGAAACGGACAGTATTCTGCTTGAGTCCGGTACACATGAGCAGCGCGCGTACGGATATGCGAAAATAGACGTAAACGGAACCATCGTAAACTTCTTCAACACGCACCTTTCATACGAGGATTACACCGTAAGATCGAATCAGTTCAAGATCCTTGCGGATATGCTAAAGGATATGCCGAACTGCATTCTGACGGGAGACTTTAACGTATCAGGCATGACCGAATACAAGGCTCTGTCATTTATGACTCCCGCCGCTACGGTCGACGGCTCGCCCATAACCTTCCCGAAAAGCGGAAAAACGATAGACAACATCATCTTCACAAACAATTTCAAATTAAAGAACGTTGGGTCGTTGAAAAACGATCACTCGGATCACTATCTTATGTACACCGTGCTTGAGATTGATCTTGAAAATTGACCTTACGCAAATAACCGATAAAATAAAAAACGGTATAACGAGGCGTTATACCGTTCTTTTTATTCGCCTTTCAATATTTTAAGGACGTCATCTGCGTTTGTGTCCGGCTTCACCTTAGACATTACCGCACTTACGTATCCCTTCTCGTCTATTATGAAGATCGTACGAACAACGCCCATGCTTACCTTTCCGTAAAGCTTCTTTTCCTTCCACACGCCGTATGCCCGTATTGCTTCAAGCTCCGGGTCGGAAAGCAGGATAAAAGGCAAGGAAAACTTATCAACAAAGCGCTTATGCGAGTCCGCTCCGTCCTTGCTTATTCCGATGACCTCAACACCGAGAGCCTTAAACTCGCTGTATGCGCCCGCCAAGGCACACGCTTGCCTTGTACAGCCGGGAGTATTGTCCTTCGGGTAGAAATAGAGCACCACCTTTTTCCCGAGCATATCCGAAAGGGATATCTTATTTCCATCCTTATCAAAAAGCGAAAATTCGGGTGCCTTATCATTTACGTTTATCATATTTACCTCACGCATATTATCCAAGTACAAAATCAAAAACGAGCATTAGACAAAAACCCGCGATCAAGGAATAGGTCGCTTCTCTCTCGTTGCCGTGTGCATGCGTTTCAGGGATCATTTCATCACTCACGACGTACAGCATAGTTCCTCCTGCAAATGCAAGCGCAATCGGAAGGATAGCAGTGGAAACACTGACCGCAAAATATCCGACGAGCGTTCCCACGACCTCAACTATACCGGTCGACAGTGCTATAAGGAATGTGCGCTTGTGCGATATTCCCGAGGCTATCATCGGCGCTATTATCACCATTCCCTCGGGTACGTTCTGTAGGGCGATTCCCGCGGCTACCGTCAAGGCGTGAGACACGTTTTCGCTTCCGAAGCTTACTCCCGCGGCTATTCCCTCGGGAAGATTATGGATAGCTATCGCTATGACGAACAGCAATATTTTATTAAGCCTATCGCTCTTTTCGGGATGCGCTTCGATATCTGTTCCGGTTATTTTGTGGAGGTGCGGCACAAGCTTATCGATGAGATTAAGACAAAGTGCTCCGCAAAAGATACCCGTTACCGTAACGACCACCGATACTATTCCCTCTCCCATTTCAAGAGACGGCAATATCAGTCCCACTACTGCCGCGGCAAGCATAACTCCTGCGGCAAAGGAAAGTATGATATCGTTAGCCTTGTGCGACGGCTTTTTAAAAATGAATCCCAAAAGCGCACCTATTACGGTAGCGCCTCCCACGCCAAGTGCGGTCAAAAGTACTTCCTGCATTTTTTCTCCTTTACAATGGTACCCGAAAAGGCTTATTTAATATTCCAAATCGGATTACCTATAGCAATCCTGAGGTCCTCAGTCTCGTCAAACACTTCAACGCGATAAAAGTCACAGTTCTCGGTATCGATAACGGCATATGTCGTAGCATCGCAGGGTATCTCCTTGCTGTAACCTACTCCGTTATCGGTTATAACGTCCATTCTGTATTTATGGTCGGCTTTCTTTACAGACTTGTGGAAATCTCCCACCGCAACGGTAAGAGGTGCACCGTCAAATCTGCACTGTCCACCCATCTTCGTATCACCTATGCACATACGGATTCCGACGCTTCCGCAAACGAAGTCACCTTGTC
>JAZSLE010000124.1:0-3447 GCA_045535215.1 Eubacteriales bacterium | reverse complement strand
GTGGCTCATGCTCCGGTATGTATACCGCAAACTCAATGAACTGTCTTACCGAGGTGCTCGGTATGGGTCTTGAGGGCAACGGAACCATCCCCGCAGTATATTCCGCAAGAATAGAGCTCGCAAAGCACGCAGGAATGCAGGTCATGGAGCTTGTAAGAAAGAATATTCGCCCGAGAGATATTATGACCGAGGCGGCTATCAAAAACGCCCTTACCGCAGATATGGCTCTCGGATGCTCCACAAACAGTATGCTCCATCTTCCCGCGATCGCAAACGAGTGCGGAATAGAGCTTGATCTCGATATGGCAAACAGAATAAGCGAAAATACGCCCAACCTCTGTCACCTCGCTCCCGCAGGACATACCTATATGGAGGATCTCAACGAGGCAGGCGGCGTATACGCAGTGCTCAAGGAGCTCACAAAGCTCGGACTTCTCAATACCGACGTTATGACCTGCACGGGTAAAACACTCGGTGAGAATATAGCAAATGCTTATAATAAGGACGAGACGGTTATCCGTCCGATCACCGATCCGTATTCAAAGACCGGCGGTATCGCAGTTCTTCGCGGAAATCTCGCCCCCGACGGATGCGTCGTAAAGAGAAGCGCAGTATCTCCGGAAATGCTTGTCCACGAGGGACCCGCAAAGGTCTTCGACAGCGAAGAGGACGCACTCTATGCAATATATTCCGGCAAAATAGTAAAGGGCGACGTAGTCGTTATACGCTACGAGGGTCCCTCCGGAGGTCCCGGAATGAGAGAAATGCTCAATCCTACCTCTGCTATTGCGGGAATGGGACTCGATAAGGACGTCGCACTTATAACCGACGGTCGATTCTCCGGTGCAACGAGAGGTGCTTCTATCGGTCACGTATCACCCGAGGCTGTAAGAGGAGGCCTTATCGCATACGTTAAGGACGGAGATATCATCGCTGTAAATATTCCCGAATATAAGATAGAGCTTAAGGTCTCGGATGACGAGATAGCCAAGCGAAAGAGCGAGATGCAGATAAAGCATAAAGACAACGTCAAGGGCTGCCTTGCAAGATACGCTCAGATGGTAAGCTCTGCCGATAAGGGAGCAGTAATAAACAAATTTTGATTCAAAAGAGGTGTTTTGATATGGCAATGACGATGACTCAAAAAATACTTGCCTCACACGCAGGTCTTGATAAGGTCGAAGCAGGTCAGCTCGTGCTCGTAAATGTGGACAGGGTCCTCGGAAACGATATAACTTCACCGGTCGCAATAAAGGAATTTGAAAAGATCGGATGCGAAAACGTATACGACCGCGACCGCGTTACCATGGTAATGGACCACTTTGCACCTAATAAGGACATAAAGGCGGCAGTACAGTGTAAGATGTGCCGTGACTTCTGCGATGCAAAGAATATAACGCATTTTTACGATGTCGGACAGATGGGTATAGAGCATGCACTCCTTCCCGAAAAGGGGCTCGTTATTCCCGGTGACGTTGTCATCGGCGCCGATTCCCATACCTGCACTTACGGTGCGATAGGTGCATTTTCCACGGGCGTCGGCTCGACCGATATGGCTTGCGGAATGGCTACGGGTAAGGCTTGGTTCAAGGTTCCCTCGGCAATAAAGTTTTTGCTCAAGGGAAAGCTCAATAAATACGTGTCCGGTAAGGACGTCATCCTCCACATAATTGGAAAGATAGGCGTTGACGGTGCACTTTATAAGTCTATGGAGTTCTGCGGCGAGGGTGTAAGCTCCCTCAGCGTATACGACAGACTCACCATATCCAATATGGCAATAGAAGCGGGCGCTAAAAACGGTATATTCGAGGTTGACGAGCAGACTCTTGCCTATGTAAAGGAAAGAAGCGACAGAGAGCCCGTCGTATTCAAGGCGGACGAGGACGCAGTATACGATGAAACGATAGAGATCAACCTCTCCGAGATCAAGTCTACCGTCGCATTCCCGCACCTCCCCGAAAACACAAAAACATTTGATGAAATAGACGATATAGCGATAGATCAGGTCGTTATCGGATCCTGCACCAACGGTCACTATAAAGACCTCGCAGAGGCGGCTGAGATACTCAAGGGTAAAAAGGTCGCAAAGCGTGTTCGTGCCATCATCATTCCCGCAACGCAGGATATCTACCTCAAGGCTATGGAAAACGGATTGCTCAAGATATTCATAGAAGCAGGATGCATAGTATCAACTCCTACCTGCGGCCCCTGCCTCGGCGGATATATGGGTATTTTGGCGGCAGGCGAGAGAGCAGTCGCAACTACAAACCGTAATTTCGTCGGACGTATGGGCGATGTGAAATCCGAGGTTTACCTCGCAAGCCCGGCAGTCGCCGCCGCAAGCGCAATAGCAGGAAAAATAGCCGACCCCGCAGACGTAATGAAAGCATAAAGGAGGCAAGCATATGATATTCAACGGAAAAGCAATAAAGTACGGAGATAACGTTGATACTGACGTTATAATCCCCGCGCGCTACCTCAACACAAGCGATAAAAAAGAATTGGCATCTCACTGTATGGAGGATATAGATAAGGACTTCTCCTCAAAGGTGAATGCAGGTGACGTAATGGTCGCAGGCTTCAACTTCGGCTGCGGCTCTTCAAGAGAGCACGCTCCTATAGCTATAAAGGAAAGCGGAATATCCGTCGTTATAGCAAAGAGCTTTGCAAGAATATTCTACAGAAACTCTATCAATATAGGTCTTGCAATAGTAGAGTGCCCCGAGGCTGCGGACGGTATCGCTGACGGAGACGTCGTCGAGGCTGACCTTGATGCAGGCCTTATCTACAATAAGACTACGGGTAAGCAGTTCAAGACCGAGCCGTTCCCCGAATTCATTCAGAAAATAATATCCAACGGCGGACTCGTTGAGTCTATTCGTAAGGGCGAGATCAAATAAGCCTGATCATCGGCAATAGAAAGGACGATTGCAATGAATTATAATATAGCATTGCTCAGAGGGGACGGAATAGGCCCCGAAATAGTGGATAGCGCAGTAAAAGTGCTTGTCGAAATAGGAAAGAAATACGGCCATACCTTCAATTTTGCACCTTACCTTATAGGCGGAGCCGCTCTTGACGAGGTAGGCGTTCCGCTTCCCGAAGAGACCGTAAAGGGATGCCTTGCATCCGACAGCGTGCTTCTCGGCGCGGTGGGCGGTCCCAAGTGGGATACTCTTCCCGGAAATATGCGCCCCGAAAAAGCGCTCCTCGGTATCCGCTCTGCAATGGAACTCTTCACAAACCTCAGACCCGCAAGACTTTATCCCGCTCTCAAGGACGATTGCCCGCTTCGCGAGGATATCGTGGCAAACGGATTTGATCTCCTTATAGTAAGAGAGCTTACCGGCGGTATCTACTTCGGTGACAGAGGAATGCGCGAGGGTAAGTACGGCGAGGAAGCGTACGACACCGAATGCTACAGCCGCTTTGAAATAGAGAGAATAG
>JAZSLE010000083.1:0-3811 GCA_045535215.1 Eubacteriales bacterium | reverse complement strand
AGAGAGCTTATAAAGCTCTGCACACTCGATAACAGCGAATACTCGGCAAGAGAAGCGGCAGACGAGATATCCGAGGAGCTCGGAGCAGACGTAGTGTCGGTAGTCGGAAAGAAGTTCGTTCTTTACCGCCCTTCAAGAAATAATAAAAGGATAGAGCTGAAATGAGAATAGGAATATACGGCGGAGCCTTTTCACCCATCCACAACGGGCATATAAAGGCGGTCAAGGCATTTCTTGAGCAGATGCAGCTTGATTTTGCATACGTTATACCCACGTACACGTCGCCGCACAAATCCGGTGAGGGCGTTATAGCCGCAGAGCACAGAATAAAGATGTGTGAGCTTGCGTTTGAAGGCGTCGATGGAATTGTCGTGTCCGATATTGAAATAGCGCGCGGAGGTACGAGCTATACGGTAGATACTCTCAGAGCACTCTATCGCGATGAGAATAGACTCTTCTTTCTTATGGGAACGGATATGCTCCTTACTCTCGGAAGTTGGCGAGAGCCGGATGAAATATTCAGACTGTGCTATCCCGTTTATATGCGCAGAGAGGACGACAGAGAAAACGATGCTCTTATCGTTGAGAAAATATCCGAGTATCTCGGAAAATACGGTAAGGTCGTCCGCAGGATAGTTGCAGACCCGATAGAGATATCATCCTCGCGCATAAGAGAGATGATAATAAACGGCGAGGACGTTTCCGAGTATCTTCCCAAAAAGGTAGAGGAATATATAAGGGAGCATTCGCTTTACGGTGTAGGTGAAGCAAAATGACCGAGCCGGTTATCAACAGTAAGCTTATAGATGATCTGTACGGCAGAGTAAGGTCGGAGGTCTCCGAAAAGCGCTATCGCCACATTCTCGGTGTTGAAGCCTGTGCAGTAAGGATAGCGGAATACTGTTCGGATATGCTCGATGAGGGCGATATTCAGTTAGTAAGAGTCGCCGCTCTCCTTCACGACGTCACAAAGGACAAGGGAGACACCTGGCAGACCGATTATATCAGGGAAAACGAGCTTGAGGTGTGCGAGAGCGAAAGGGATGCACTTCCGATAATGCACGCCATCACGGGCGCCTGTTACGTGAAGCAAAATTACCCCGAATATGCTCATCCAAAGGTCGTTCGCGCTGTACTTGATCATTCTACCGCAAGTGAGGGTATTCCCCTTATAGCGAAAATAATATGCCTTTCCGACTATATGGAGGAAGGGAGACGTTACGACGTATGCGTGTCGCTCAGAAACGAATTTTTCTCGTTTGATTTCGATAATGCTTCGGCAAACGAGAAAACGGTACACATCAATAAAGCACTCATACGTTCACTTGAAAACACAAACGAAATGCTGATAAAAAGCAACGAAAGACTTTCCAGGAGAACGCTTGACGCAATAAGCTTTCTCAACAGTGAAATAACAAATATAACGGAGGAAGACAACGATGGAAGAATTGTATGAAAACAGAGTTAAGCTTAGCGAGGACCCCTCTCCCGAGGAGCTCGCGGTATTCATTTGCAGAATACTTTACTCCAAGAAGGCTCGCAATATAAAGCTCATAAAAATAGATGACAAGACCTCTATAGCAGACTACTTCATTCTCGCTACGGGTACGTCATCCACACACGTTCGCTCTCTTGGAGATGCAGTTGAATTTTTTACCTCTAAGTTCGGAGTAACTCCCACAAGAGGAGAGGGAAGAGACAATTCCGCATGGACCGCGCTTGACTATTCAAGCAGTATAGTTCATATATTCAATCGCGAATCAAGAGAATTCTACAACCTTGATAAGCTTTACGCTGACGTTGAGCCTGTTGAGGTGGATTACGAAAATATAGATTGACATTTAATACAAACAAAGTTCCGAAAGGTTGGTTGTTATGAAATACGATTACTTAGCAATAGAAAAAAAGTGGCAGGACAAATGGGAAGAAGCAGGCATATTCAAAGCCGACGATAAGAGCGACAAAAAGAAGTTCTACGCACTCGTTGAATTCCCCTATCCGAGTGGATCGGGAATGCACGTAGGACACATCAAGGCGTACTCCGGTCTCGAGGTCGTTTCAAGAAAGAGAAGGATGCAGGGCTATAACGTACTTTTCCCGATAGGATTTGACGCATACGGTCTTCCTACCGAAAACTACGCTATAAAGACCGGTATACACCCCAGAGAGCTTACCGACAGAAACATCGAAAGATTTACAAGTCAGCTCAAGAGAGTCGGATACTCCTTTGATTGGGACAGAGTTGTGGATACCACAACAGAGGACTACTATAAGTGGACTCAATGGATATTCCTCAAGATGTTTGAGAATGGTCTTGCATTCAGAGATACGACTCTTGTAAACTATTGTCCGAGCTGTAAGGTCGTTCTCTCCAACGAGGACTCCCAGGGCGGTAAATGTGATATCTGCCATAGCGATATAATCCAGAAGTCCAAGGACGTATGGTATCTCCGCATAACAGAGTACGCTGATAAGCTTCTTGAAGGACTTGAGAAGGTAGATTATCTTCCAAACGTTAAGCAGCAGCAGGTAAACTGGATAGGAAAGTCTACGGGTGCATTCGTTAACTTCACTCTTAAGGATCTTGACGAAAAGCTCAGAATATATACGACAAGACCCGATACTCTCTTCGGAGTTACCTTTATGGTAATGGCTCCCGAGCATCCGATCCTCGACAAGTATGCGGACAGAATAGCAAATATGGACGCTGTAGTGGCTTACCGTGAGGAGTGCCAGAAGAAGACAGAGTTTGAGAGAACTCAGCTCGTAAAGAACAAGACGGGCGTAAGAATAGACGGACTTTCCGCTATAAATCCCGTAAACGGCAAGGAGATACCCATATACATCTCCGACTACGTCATGATGGGTTACGGTACGGGCGCTATTATGGCAGTTCCCGCACACGACGAGAGAGACTATGACATCGCAAAGAAGTTCGGTAACGATATCGTAGAGGTAATCAAGGGCGGAGACATAGCAGTCGGCGCATATACCGGTGACGGCGAGATGGTCAACTCCGACTTCCTCAACGGATATACCGATAAGAAATCCTCCATAGAAAGAATGGCAGAATACCTCACCGAAAAGGGAATCGGCGAAAAGGGTGTTCAGTACAAGATGAAGGACTGGGCGTTCAACCGTCAGAGATATTGGGGCGAGCCTATTCCGATAGTACACTGCCCTAAGTGCGGAATGGTTGCAGTTCCTTACGACGAGCTTCCGCTCAAGCTTCCCAAGGTAGATAACTTCGAGCCCGGTGAGGGTGGCGAAAGCCCGCTCGCAAAGATAGATTCCTTCGTTAATTGCACCTGCCCGAAGTGCGGCGGCGCTGCAAAGCGCGAAACGGATACTATGCCTCAGTGGGCAGGATCTTCCTGGTACTTCCTCAGATATATTGATCCTCACAATACCGAAAACCTCGCAGATCCCGAAAAACTCAAGTACGGGATTCCTGTAGATTGGGATAACGTTGGTATGGAGCACGTTACAAGGCATATGATCTATTCGAGATTCTGGCACAGATTCCTTTACGATCTCGGCGTAGTTCCTTGCGACGAGCCGTATCTCAAGAGAACCGCACAGGGTCTTATCCTCGGTCCCGACGGTGTTAAGATGTCCAAGTCCCGAGGCAACGTTATCGACCCGAACGACGTTGTTGAGTCCTTCGGCGCAGACGTTCTTCGTACCTACGTTCTCTTTATGGGTGACTATGAAAAGGCTGCACCCTGGAGCGAAAGCAGTGTTAAGGGCTGTAAGCGTTTTGTTGACAGAGTTTGGAATCTTCTTGAAATCGTTAAAGATGGCGAAGAAT
>JAZSLE010000187.1:0-3488 GCA_045535215.1 Eubacteriales bacterium | reverse complement strand
ATATTCTTCGCTACCTTGCTCGGATTTACTATACTCAAGCCCGTTCACCTTTTGTGGATAAACCTTGTTACAGACTGCTTCCCGGCGCTCGCTCTCGGTATGGAGAAGGGCGAAAAGGATATAATGACGCGTAAGCCCAGACCCTCAAACGAAGGTGTATTTGCAGGCGGCATGGGATTTGCTATTGCATATCAGGGCTTCATCGTTACGGTAATAACTCTCGTTTCCTATTTCATAGGCAGAGACATTCTTTTCGGACTTCATGCTGCTCCCGAATATACTGCCGGGGATCTTGGTATGTCTATGGCGTTCCTCACGCTTTCGATGTGTGAGATATTCCACTCCTTCAATATGAGATCTCTCAATAAGAGCATATTTACAATGAACAGCCAGAACGCATGGCTCTGGGGAGCAGGAATCCTTTCCTTCCTTGCAACGACTCTCGTTATAGAGGTCCCCGTTATAGCAGATGCATTCGGATTTGCTCACCTTGACCTCAGAGAATACCTTATAGCTATCGGTCTTGCGGTGCTTATAATCCCCATCGTTGAATTGGTAAAGCTTGTACACAGAGCGATAGAATCGCGTAAAAAGTAATAATCAATATAAGCGCGTGCCTTCCTTTTTCGGACGGTGCGCGCTCTCATTTTTGCTTGATATTGCCGTATAAGTAGGTTTTTGAGCATATAACGCGAAAGATTAATGAAAATTTACAAATTGGAGATAAAAAAGCTTTACAGCCTCTTGAAAAAAACATATAAAAGTAGTATAATATTATGGAAAGCATTTTTTCACGGAAAGGATGTGTTTTATTGTTTTCATCGGTTAAGAATTTTTTAATTTCTTTTGCGATAACTCTTTGTGCCTTTGGCGTGGTCGCTTTCTTGGCGATTGCTATAATCATTAACAGTATAGGCGGTGCATTCTTTGTAGACCCCTTCGGAGACGGGAATCCCGGTAATGATACAGAGGAAGGTCCCGGTGAATACGTTCCCGGACTTGATACTCATATAGAAGGTAATTCACTTTATATTTTGGTCACGGTGACCGACTATAGACCGTCGTTCTACGGAGATTACGATTACGAATACATAAAGCATAATATCGGTGTAGTCGGATCGGGCGGAATTCCCGACGACGTTCGTCCGAGTGTAGACGCCGTGCTTGATCTTCAGACTCCTCCCGAGAACGGATCTATAGATTACACATGGAACGGAACACCGAACATTATCGGCGGAATACGTGAGAACAACGAGAGGATCATACACAACGACGTTACCGTCCTTGTCCGTATGGATAAGGAAAGAAGACAGTTTACCTTCACATACTTCCCGTCAAACGCGGTCGTTGATTACGGCGGAGAGCGACTTTTGTTCCGTGAGATCTATTATTATCACGGAATCGACGGACTTATAAATACGGTTCACTCGATCACGGGTATAAGACCCGACAGACATATGCTCCTGCATTCCGAATACGTTGACGACGTTATAGACGAGATAAACGGATTTGATTTTGCAATATCAAACGATATATCGGTATTGAACTACGAGGACGGCATATCGCTTGATCTTCCCGCAGGACAGGTCACACTCGACGGAGATACCGTTCAGGCGCTGTTGCTTCACAGAAATTATTCGACGACAGACGCTATGACGCTTGAGAGAATGGGGGTAAACGTTATAAGAGCCTTCATTTCACGTTTGACACAGCCTGCAGGATATGCGACGGCAGGACAGTACTATAACCGAATAAAGTCCTTCTTTGTCACCGACCTTACCGTTGATGATATTGTAGGAAACAGAGACGTATGGTATGCGTACTCGGCATTCGGAAAGGTACACATTGATATACTCGGAAGAGAGGTTACCGAAAACGGAACCAGGGTCTTTAAGATAGATGATGCTCGTACCCTTGACCTGTTCTCATCGTACAGGAAGGTTTATGAATAAGTAATTTTTCCAAAGTGAAAGGAACATAAAAAATGGACAATAAAGCTAAAACAATGGATAAGATAGTTGCTTTGTGCAAGAACAGAGGTTTTATATTCCCCGGCTCCGAGATATACGGCGGACTTGCTAACTCTTGGGACTACGGACCTCTCGGTGTCGAATTCAAGAACAACGTTAAAAAGGCGTGGTGGAAGAAATTCGTACAGGAAAATAAGTACAACGTAGGTCTTGACTGTGCTATTATCATGAATCCTGAAACATGGGTAGCTTCGG
The DNA here is from genome assembly GCA_045535215.1 of Eubacteriales bacterium. Classification (GTDB taxonomy): domain Bacteria; phylum Bacillota; class Clostridia; order Oscillospirales; family CAG-272; genus SIG640. Next base: position 1,263 of record JAZSLE010000187.1, on the reverse strand, counting down.
GTCACGTAGGCGGATTCTCGGATCCTCTTATGGACTGTAAGGCATGTAAGACTCGTCATAGAGCAGATAAGCTTATAGAGGATTATGCTGCAGAGAACGGACTTGACGTTAACCCTGCAGGATGGACAAACGCTGAAATGGCTGAGTACATCGCAAAGGAAGGCATCAAGTGTCCCTCTTGTGGAGCTGCCGATTTTACAGAGATCAGAAAGTTCAACCTTATGTTTAAGACGTATCAGGGCGTAACAGAGGATTCCTCCTCCGAGCTTTACCTCCGTCCCGAGACCGCTCAGGGAATATTCGTAAACTTCAAGAACGTTGCAAGAACAACACGTAAGAAGATGCCCTTCGGCGTTTGCCAGATCGGTAAGTCGTTCAGAAACGAGATCACTCCCGGTAACTTTACCTTCAGAACAAGAGAGTTTGAGCAGATGGAGCTTGAGTTCTTCTGCAGACCCGGCACCGACCTTGAGTGGTTCAAGTACTGGAAGGATTACTGCGAGCAGTTCCTTTATTCTCTCGGCATGAGACGTGAGAATCTCCGTCTCCGCGACCACAGCCCTGAGGAGCTTTGCTTCTATTCAAAGGCAACAACAGACTTTGAGTTCCTTTTTCCGTTCGGATGGGGCGAACTTTGGGGTATTGCTGACAGAACCGATTACGACCTTACCCAGCATGCTGAGCATTCGGGCGAGTCTATGGAGTTCTTTGATCCCGAGACTAACGAAAAGTACGTACCTTACGTTGTTGAGCCGTCTCTCGGCGCAGACCGCGTAGCGCTTGCATTCCTCGTTGACGCATACGACGAAGAGGTAGTAGATGCAGAAAAGAATGACACCAGAGTTGTTCTTCACCTCCATCCCGCACTTGCTCCCGTTAAGGCTGCTGTGCTTCCTCTTTCCAAGAAGCTCTCCGATAAGGCAGGCGAGGTATTTGACAACCTTGCCAAGTACTTTAACGTTGAGTTCGACGAGTCCGGCTCTATCGGTAAGAGATACCGCAGACAGGACGAGATCGGAACACCGTTCTGCATAACGTACGACTTTGAGTCCGAAAACGACGGATGCGTTACAGTACGTGACAGAGACAGCATGGAGCAGGTAAGAATTCCTGTTTCCGAGCTTCGAGCTTATCTCGAGAAAGCACTTGAGTTTTGATTCTCTAAAGTGTTATACTGATAAAATAAGGGTTGCCTTTATTAGACAACCCTTATGAACTTTTTTTGGGGGAATCCAAATAAACAGATTCGGTTAGCAGATGGCC
>JAZSLE010000003.1:0-9329 GCA_045535215.1 Eubacteriales bacterium | reverse complement strand
CTACTACTTCAAAATCAAGACCGGCGGCATTAGCGAGCGATTTGAGGCGCTCTATCTCTTCAATACTCCAAACCACACCGACAGGTGTCGAGTACACTGCGGATACCACACCCTGAACACCGGGGAGCTGCTTGATGTATTGCAACGGGATACTGTCATTTTCACCGTACCATCTGAAACAAATATTCATAGTGAGTCCTTTCAAGCATTATTTTTTTCGGAGGCAATTCAATCATCTACCCCCAGTGTATATTTTATCATAAGCAAAATTCAATTTCAAGAAGACAAAGCCTTTATTTACATTAAAAAAAGCATAAATTAACAAGGTATTCAAAAAATAAGAAATGCACGAAAGGGTATACATATACGTATGGTATTTCAATGCAAAACGGAGTTTTTGCTCTTTTTTAAGGCTGTTTGTTTGTGCAATGCTCATCATATTATTAAACATTTTTCTTTTACTTACGATAATTATAGCTATTTGACCGAATTTTTGATTGATTTATTGACAATTGAGTTTATGTGTGGTATAATTAATTTGTTTACCAATAAAAAGGAGTTACATTATGGCTAACGAATATGTACTTTTGACCGACTCTTCAAGTGATTTGCCTCTTGACATTATAAGTAAATATGACATAAAGATCACACAGCTTGACGTTACTGTTGACGGCGGCGAGCCCACTCCCAATGATAAGGTCGACATCGCCGATTTTTACAGCTTGCTCAGAAGCGGAAAAATGGCATCTACGTCTGCCGTGAGCATAAACACCTTTAAGGAAACTATCGAGCCCTTCCTCAAGGACGGCAAGGACGTGCTCTACATCGGATTCTCATCCGGTCTCAGCAGCACATATAACTGGAGCAAGACTGCAGTTGACGAGCTTTCTGAGAAGTATCCCGAAAGAAAAGTTTTCGCGGTAGATACTCTTGCAGCATCTCTCGGCGAGGGAATGCTCGTATACCTTGCAGCTCTTAAAAAAGAAGCGGGTGCAACAATAGAGGAGGTAAGAGACTACGTTGAGGACAATAAGCTCAACCTCTGCCATTGGTTTACTGTTGACGATCTGTTCTTCCTTAAGAGAGGCGGACGCGTAAGCTCCACGACCGCGCTTCTCGGAACAATGCTTTCCATAAAGCCCGTTCTTCACGTTGACGACGAGGGTAAGCTTATAAACGTAAGCAAGGCAAGAGGCAGAAAGGCGGCTATAACAGCGCTCCTTGAAAGAATGAAGCAGACTGCTATAGATCCCGCAAACCAGACTATATTCATATCTCACGGAGATTGCCTTGCAGATGCAGAGATGCTCGCTGACATGATAAAGAAGGAGCTCGGCGTAAAGGAAGTTATAATAGGCTACGTAGGCCCTGTTATCGGAGCTCATTCCGGCCCCGGAACACTTGCGCTCTTCTTCCTCGGAGAAAAGAGATAAGACACCGCATTTTTATCCTAACCCCAACAAAAGCATAATATGATCAAAAAGTGTGGCTGATGCCGCAAAAAAGAAATGGAGATTAATTTATGATTACTATCGGAGGATCAAAGCTCAAGGAAATATGCACGTCGGGTGCAAATGCTCTTGATAACTCAAAAGAAGAAATAAACAGTCTTAACGTATTTCCCGTTCCGGACGGAGATACGGGTATAAATATGAGCCTTTCACTTTCCGGTATCGCAGGCGTAGCCGATAATGACTCGGTCGGTGTTTGCGCAGACGAGATCTCGGGATCCGTTCTCAGATCCGCACGCGGAAACTCTGGCGCCATCGTTGCTCTCTTCTTCAGGGGTCTTGCAAAGGCACTTAAGGGACTTGACGAGGCTACGAGTGCCGATCTCGTAAAGGCATTCAGAAGAGGAACCGACGAGGCATACAAGGCGGTTATGAAGCCTACCGAGGGAACTATCCTTACGGTTATGAGATCCTGCGCAGAAGCTGCTGAGGCTAACGCTCCCGAGGATATCGTCACATTCTTTGAAAGTATGCGCGATGTGGCAAGCGAAACGCTTGCAAAGACACCCGAGATGCTTCCCGTTCTTAAGCAGGCTAACGTTGTTGACGCAGGTGGTGCAGGCTTTGTTACCATGCTTAACGGAATCTGCTCCGCACTCAATGGTGACCCCGTAGAGAAGACTGCATCCGATGACGCTCCCACAACAAACAGCTCTGCGGACTTCTCCGAGTTCAACACAGAGGACATAAAGTTCGGATACTGCACCGAATGCATTGTTGATAAGAGCCCCGAGTTCGTCGGCGAGGGAACTGCAAGTGAGCTTTACGAGTATATAATCACATTCGGTGACAGCGCCGTATTTATAGACGACGAGAATATGATCAAGCTTCATATTCACACAAACAATCCCGGTCTCGTTCTCGAGAAGGCTATTACCTACGGAAGCCTTGCTACCGTAAAGATCGAGAACATGAGAAATCAGCACACAAGCCTTGCAGTTGGAGCAGAGGAAGAGCCGATTAAGCCCTTCGGATTCGTTTCCGTATGCATAGGCGATGGTATTGAGTCGGTATTTAACGACCTCGGATGCGATACCATAGTAAAGGGCGGACAGACAATGAATCCCAGCACTCAGGATATCGTTTCCGCAGTAAACTCTACAAGAGCAGAGACAGTTTTCGTTCTTCCCAACAACAAGAACATAGATATGGTTGCAAAGCAGGCTGCAGAGATCGTTAAGGATAAAAGGGTCATCGTTCTTTCTACAAGGAGCGTTCCCCAGGGTATATCCGCAATGATGGCGTTCGACGCAGAATGCACGGCAGAAGAGAACGTTGAGTTTATGGAGACCGCATTCACCGCAGTAAGAACTCTCTCGGTAACCTATGCAGTAAGAGACGCCGTTATAAACAACGTAAATATCACAAAGGGTCAGGCGCTCGGACTTGTTGACGGTAAGATCAGAATGGTCTCCGACTCCAGCCATGAATGCATAAAGCGTCTCGCAGACTATATGAAGAATGCGGCGTATATAACTATATACTACGGTGAAAACATCGCAGAAAAGAAGGCTGAAAAGCTTCAGAAGATGATAGAGCGTATAGCACCCAATGCAGAGGTAATGCTCATAAATGGTGGACAGCCGCTCTATGATTACATCATTTCCGTAGAATAAATAATAGAATATATTCTTAACATTGCCGCAGATTTTTACGGCAATGTTTGCTTTTTGGAGAATTTTATGATATACGATATAGCCGTTATAGGACTTGGTCCCGCGGGATGCACCTTTTGTGCTACGATAGATAAAAAATATTCTGTAATAGCACTTGACAAGAAAAACGATACTCCGACCTCCTTTCAAAAGCCATGCGGAGGGCTTCTCGCTCCTGACGCGCAAAAGATACTCTCGCATATGGATGTTAATCTCCCTAAGGACGTGCTCGTAGACCCGCAGATCTTTTCGGTGAAGACGGTGTGTCTTGATTCGGGCGAGATACGTAACTATCGCCGCGTCTATATAAATCTTGACAGACATAAGTTTGATATGTGGATGCAGAAAAATCTGCCCGAAAACATAACCGTACAAAACGATTCGACCGTTACCGATCTTTCGTACGACGGAGAGACGTACCACGTTGACTATTTGCATAACGGAGAGCATAAAACGGTATCCGCAAGGATCCTTGTAGGAGCAGACGGTGCGAAATCGGCGGTAAGAAAAATGCTATACCCGAATAAAAAGCTTCGCACGTATATGGCGATTCAGCAGTGGTTTACAGAAAATAATCCCAAGCCCTTCTATTCTTGCATATTTGATTCGGAAAATACAGACTGCTGCTCGTGGTCAATATCAAAGGACGGGTGCTTTATATTCGGCGGTGCCTATCCGCTTGACGGTTCACGCAAAAGGTTTGAATCGCAGAAGAAAAAGCTTGAGGCGATCGGTTTCGTTTTCGGAGAACCTATAAAGACCGAAGCGTGCCTTGTTTTGCGTCCGAGATCCCCGCTTGATATACTCTCCGGGCGAAAAAAAGCTTTCCTTATCGGAGAAGCTGCGGGACTTATAAGTCCAAGCTCGCTTGAGGGGATAAGCTATGCGGCGGAAAGCGCATATTCGCTTGCGTCGGCACTTAACAAGGATGTTGAAAACGCTGAAAAAATATATTCTCGCGCAATTACAAAGCAGAGAATAAGAATTTTTGAAAAGCTTTTCAAATGTCCGTTTATGTACGTTCCGTTCTTGCGAAAATGGGTAATGAAGAGCGGACTTATGACGATAAAGCCATATAGAAAAAAGGATTGAATAAAAAGCACTCGTACGAAACCGTACGAGTGCTCTTTTTTTATTCCTCAAACATCTTTTTTGTGTTAAATATCGTCTTTTCGGCAAGTTTGTGCTTGTCCATCCAACCGTGGTCTATTCTTTCCCAAACGGTCTGCATCATACCGAGAAGGTGGTCCTTCGATATGTGCTCCTTGCTGTAGCGTGCGAGCCTTTCAAAGTTTTCTTCACAACTGAAAACGCTTCCGGTGGGAACCTGGTCGAATCCGTGCCGTTCAAGAAGATCAAACGCGCAAAGTCGGTTGAGTCCGTCGCCCTCGGCATCCTCAAATCGTCCGGAATAGTACCAGTTGCTCTGAATTACGCTCTTCGGCATCTTCGCAATATACTCGTCGGGATGATTCCATATGTAGTCTGACCATACCCAAGCGCGTGCATTGTTTGCTTCAACGCAATCAACGAGGAAATAAAGATCATGCCACCAAAGATCGTTCTGTCTCATTACTGCATAATCGAAATTCCTTTGATGAAGCGCGGTCTCCTCATCCATCCCGAGATGGAAGTATTTCGGCTTGAACAGATCGCATACCTCGTTTATGAGATCCTTGCAGACCTTGTAGTATATGGACGTTGAAAGCATACGGGAATATTCCTTGAGCCATACGTCGTGGCAAGCGGAGAAGTTGAGCTTCGGAACAAGCTCGAACCCGAGATCGCGAAGCTTCTTTATCTCGCTTTCCATTCTTTCGCGGTCAAACGAGCCCTCAACGGCAAGCTCGGGGTGTGAGCTGTAGAGCATAGCCTCACCGATGTCTATTATAAGCGTATTAACTCCGCTTTCCTTGAGCCCCTGCATATGAGAATCCCAAAGCTCGCGGTCAAATCTCAATACGTTTGAAGCGCAGGGAGTAGATCGGTGCTCTCTACCTCTTGTGTTGCCCTCGTCGTTCCACATGTTGGACCCGAGATGGACAAGATGCGCCCACATAAAATCGTGTTTCATCATAACCTCCGAATATAAACGGCAGCCCGAGCGGGACCTCAGTCTATGCGGGCAACTCTATTGATAATTATACCACTCATTCACGCATTTGTCAATACGGAAATTCAAGGTCTCTGACAACGCAAGCGCTTTTTTTATCTGCACGGTATTAAGGCGCTTTTTTTACGCAATAATAAGGAAAAATATGATCAAAAAAGACAATTAACAAAATGTTTACAAATTATTTTTTCAAGCTCTTGACAAACACCTGTAATTGTAGTATAATATACACACAGTGGGGCGAAATGTCGCAAAGTGACGCGTGAAATCACTGAAATCCCACGCTTTTAGAGCCAAATGAGACCGAAAGGAGGCATTTATCCGTGTTTACGAGTTCCTACAACCATACGATCGACGCTAAAAACAGATTGTTCATACCCGCAAAATTCAGAGAAGAATTCGGAGAAGAGATAGTTATATCTCAAAGCATAAGAGAACGCTGCCTCAAGGTCTATTCAACGGATGAATGGGATAGGTATCTCGAGCCCATAAAGAAGCTCGATCGAGCACAGTCTGAGTATATTCTCCGTGTAATGAACGGAAATTCACTCCGCCAGGGACTTGACTCTACGGGAAGAGTTCAGCTCACACCCGAGCTTATAGAATTTGCGGGGCTTGCAAGCAAGCAGGTCGTTATTGTCGGATGCGGCGATTACGCTGAGATATGGAGTGAAGAGGAATACGAAAAGAACGTCAAGTCTGCCGATGCCGAGAAGCTTCGTATGCTGCTTGAGAGCGCAGGACTTTGATTTGTTTAGGTGGTTGACTTATGGAAAATACAAGCTTTGTTCATAAGCCGGTGCTTTACGACGAGGTGCTGCAGTCTCTGGAGATAGTCCCCGACGGTATATACGTAGACGGCACTGCCGGAGGAGCAGGGCATTCGAGTGGTATAGCGTCAAGACTTATCGACGGAAAGCTTATAGCCTTCGACCGAGATGCCGACGCTGTTGGCGTTGCGCGCGAAAGACTTTCTGTTTACGGAGACAGAGCGCAGGTCATCCACTCGAATTATTGCAATCTGAAAAAAGAGCTCAACAATATAGGAATAAATAAGATAGACGGCTTTTTGCTTGATCTTGGTGTTTCTTCATATCAGCTTGATTGTGCCGAGAGAGGATTCTCTTATATGGCGGACGCACCGCTTGATATGAGAATGGATAGAAGTGAGAGCAAAAGTGCCTATGATGTAGTAAACACGTATCCTGATTCTGAATTGAAAAGGATACTGTATGAATACGGCGAGGAACGCTATGCACCGTCAATAGTTGCCGCTATAGTAAAAGCAAGAAGCGTACAGCCGATACAAACAACTCTTGAATTGTCGGAGATCATCAAAAGCGGGATGCCGGCGTCGGCTAAGTCCGGCGCCCACCATCCGGCGAAACGAAGCTTTCAGGCAATTCGCATAGAGGTGAACGGAGAGCTGGATATAATAGCCTCCACGATCAAGGATGCCGCAAGCATGCTGAATGAGGGCGGTATCATTTCCATTATAACCTTCCACTCGCTTGAGGATAGGATAGTGAAGCAGACCTTTGCAGAGCTTGCAAGGGGGTGCACGTGTCCCAAGGATTTCCCGGTTTGCGTTTGTGGAAAGAAGCCCATTCTTGAGGTCGTTTCCCGAAAGCCGATACTCCCGTCGGATGTTGAGCTGGAGGAAAATCCGCGCTCGAGAAGTGCAAAGCTAAGGGTAGCGCGCAGAGTGAACGCGCAGTGAAACAGTAAAGGATTTTTAAGGAGCATGAGGTGAAGTCAACCTTGTGTCGGGTGTTTTGAAATGACAAACATAGAATACTACGACAGAAAAAGAGCAGACTTCGAGTCTGTTTATAATAACTTCACCGCTTGCGATACGGCGGCCCTCAATGCCGTACGTGTAGCTCTTGCTGAGCAGGAGAAGGCTGACGAGCGTGCTTATGCCGAAAACGAGGACCTTGAGGTGTTCGTTGCGAACGCAGACTGTATGAGTATAGAAAACGTAGAGGATTTTGATGAATATCTTTCATTCTGCCTCGGCGGTCGCGTTTCGGACGGAGTTAATATGCTTAAGGCGAATAACAGGGCGTTTTATGCCAATACGTCACTCGTTGAGGTGAAAAGACCTGCTCCCATAGTTAAGGTGGATAACTCTCCCTCCGATAATATCGTCTGGAAGGAAAAGCGCGTTACAAAGACCACCTGGAACAGAATAGACGGCTTTAAGAAGCACGAGACCGTAGTGTCGGTTCCTATGAGCAAAAGAGAGCTTGAAAGAAAAATAACGTGGATGGATCTCTTTTCCGACAAGAAGACGGTTTCCGTAAAGGATAAGAAAACACCGTCCTATTCTATCGTTGCTATCGTTTTGTGCATGATAATCTGCGTTGTTCCGATATTCCTCTCCATAATAAACAACGAGGTATCGGTACAGAATAAGGAATACGATGCATATATAAGATCTCTCAATGCCGAGATAGAGGAGTTGAACTCCGAGATCGCAATGAAGAAGGATATGGAGCTCATAAACCGTCTCGCGAGAGAAGAATACGGTATGATAGATATTGAACTTTCACAGATAAAGCGCGTTGAATGCGCAGAGGATATCTTTGTTATAAAAAATACTGAAGACAAACCGGAAACAAACGTTTGGGTAACCCTGCTCAGCGCCATAGGAATCGTTGGCGAAGATTGACACCGGGTACTAAAACACGCCTTTTGGAAATATAATTGATGTTGAAGGCTTGAGAAGGGGGCTCGGTATGACAAAGGAAAACAGAATCAGCAAGGGAAGCGCTCTTACGGTAATCACTGCAGTAACGTTAGCTGTGTGTATTATTGTGGTGCGGCTTTTCTATCTTAGCGTATTTAAATTTGAAGAATATCAAAAAAAGGTAATAGATCAGCTTATCACCGAGAACAAGGTAAGTGCCAACAGAGGGTATATATACGATGCAAATATGAACGTTCTTGCAGGAAATTATACCGTTTACGATATATCGGTATCTCCCAGCAAGATAGCAAAGCTTGAGAGTGCGGAAAAGATAGAGGACGTGTGGAACAGCTATTATCCGAACGCAAGCGCAGCCGCGATAAGCGATTATATATCCGAGTTTCTTGCGTCTACCCTCGACCTTGAGGCGGACGATGTAAGAGCAAAAATAGATAAAAGCTCCAGCCTTTACGCCAATATCAAGAAGGGCGTTGAAAAGGAAGAGGCTGAAAAGATACGTGAGTTTATCGCGAAATTTAAGCTTGAGGACGAAATATTCGTCAATGCATCGGGCAAGAGATATTATCCCTACGATACTCTCGCGTCCCATACCCTCGGATTTACGGGGGCGGATAACAACGGTCTCTACGGTATAGAGTACTATTACGACGATCTGCTTTCCGGAACAGACGGAAAGTACATAATCGCAAGAGATGCATACGGCAACGAAATGCCGTTTGAATACGAAAGCTACGTGGAGGCGGTAGACGGCTATTCTGTGGTATCCACCATAGATATGCGCGTCCAGGCGGTTCTTGAGAAGAATCTCAAAGAAGCGTCCGAGACCTTCGGAACGACAAATGGAGTAAGCGGTATAGTAATGAATATAAAGACGGGTGACATACTCGCTATGGGTACCTATCCGGATTATAACCTCAACGATCCGTTCACTCTCAGTGCTTACTACGAAGAGCTTCTTAATTCTCAGAATCTTGAGGCGGGAACACCCGAATACAGCTCCTCTCTTGCTTCTCTCCGTACGGAGATGTGGAGAAATAAGGCTGTAAATACGGTATACATGCCCGGTTCTACCTTTAAGATAATAACCGTTGCGGTAACTCTTGAGGAAAAGCTTGCTTCTCTCAGAGAGACCTTCTATTGCAGCGGATCTCATATGGTCCCCGGCTACGGTAAGCCCATAAAGTGCCACAATGTATACGGTCACGGTACGCTCACTCTCTCCGGGGGACTTCAGCAGTCTTGCAACCCGGTCATGATGACGCTCGCAGAGCGAATGGGAAACGATTTGTTCTACGATTACTTCAAGAACTTCGGTTATCTTGAAAAGAGCGGAATAG
>JAZSLE010000214.1:0-32646 GCA_045535215.1 Eubacteriales bacterium | reverse complement strand
CTTTACGTATCCGCGAGCAAACTCGTGAGCTGCGGCTACCGCCTCGCTTGTCTGCTCTTCATAAAAATTCTTTTTTGAGTACGTCAACTCTTTTTTGATATCTTCGTTCATTTTCGTGTCCTTTCAAGTGTTATTTTTTATCGCTGAAATACAACTCAACGTATTTTTTTTCGGTTTTAAGGTATTCGTAGAATTCGTCTCCCTTTTTGGGCGGTACGGATATCAGCTTACCTGTGACATCAATGAGATCACCGTCAGAAAGCCACTCTGCGGCGTTACTCTCTCCGTAGAGAAGAGCCGCGTATACCGCATTCCAATCACCAAGGTGGGAATACAGCCTGCTGAGTATCTGAACGCCGAAAAGAAGATTGTAGGACGGATTCCTTAGCATATCGTCGGTTATCTTTACGTCGTAAAGATCAGATATGAGCTTTACGTCGTTGAGATCAAGTCCCATATAGCCGATCCTTCCGTCGCTGTCGTAATATCTGTTGCATCCGCTTCTCATTTTCATTACGGTATATATCGTCTGCTCGGGAATGCCGTACGACTCGGAATACTTTGATACCGTTTCGCGCACGCTCTCCTCCTCGCCGAGAGGATATATCTTGCATTCTCTGTCGTAGATCAGATCGTCTATAAACAGAGCGGTGCCTACCGAGAGAACTATGAGCAGAAGCGTTGCAAAAAATCTCTTTATAGATTCCTTCATTGCTTTTCTATGCCGAGCAAGCGCGCGATTTCGTCAACACGCTTCGCAAGCTCCTCTCTTGAGTGATCATTTTCTACCGTAAAGCTTGACGCCTTAACGTAGAATTCGTCTGCTTTCTGATTTTTTATGCGCATAAGTGCTCGATCAAGAGAGATGCCGTCTCTCTCCATTATGCGAGCAACTCGCGTTTTTCTGTTTGCAAGAACACATATTACCGTGTCGCAGTATTCATGCATTCCCGCCTCAATGAGCAAGGGAGCGTCTATTATCGCATATCGGATGCCGCGTTTCTCAAGCTCGTCTATACGTGCTCTTGTCTCGTTGAAAACGTATTTGTGAGTTATTTTGTTCAATCTTTGAATCTTCTCATTTGAGTTTTCCGAGAAAACCTCCGCGCCGAGAGCGGCCCTGTCTATCTTGCCGTCCCTTTGTATGCTCTCTCCGAATGCGTCGGTGAGCTCATGTCTGCAGTCGGATGAGCTTTCAAGTATTTCGTGATATATTACGTCGGCATCAAGCACGGGTATATTGTACGCAGATGTGAATAATCCGGATACCGCACCCTTGCCCGCACCGGACGGTCCCGTGATGCCTATCTTAAACAGCTTATTCACCGATTATCTCCTTTATGCTTACAGCGCGGCCTTCCTTGTCCGAAATATCTGCCGCATCGCAAAGCGCGGCAATATACGCACCGTCGTCAAAGGACGGTGACATTTTTCCGCCCGTAGCTACCGCATTCAAAAATGCGTACATACTCATAACGTGGCCGCGGAGCCAGCCCTGCGTTGCCTTCGGGGAGGGGAAGGACCCGAACGGATGAGGATATCTTCCGTTACACTCTATCGATACGTAGCCACTCTCTCCTCCGTAGCTTCCGGAATTGCGCGTAGCGTCGTAAAACTTCAAAACGTCTATCTCGTTTAACGAGAATTTGAGCGATCCTTTCGTTCCGTATACCGATACTGAAAGATCGTCGTTTGCTCCGTTTATGAGCTTGCTTGCATGTACCGTACCGTGCGCACCGCATTCAAGCACCGCCTGAATGTATACCGCCTCATCGGCGTCAGTGCTCCAATTTTCTCCGTCAATACCCTTTCTTACGGGGAATGCTATCTGCTTTTTTGCGTATATTGAATCAAATCTTCCGCAAAGGAAATATACGAGGTCAAGCGCATGCGATCCGAGATCTCTGAGAACGCCCGCGCCGAACGCACCGCTTTGCTTCCATCCCGCATTCTTCTGCGGATTAGTGCAGCTGTTATGGAGATAGGAAGCTTCAAACGAGAGAATGTCTCCGAGTCTACCCTCGTCTATGAGCTCCTTAGCTCTCTTTATCGCAGAGAGATGACGGTTGTTGAATACTATACCGTTTACCGTTCCGCGAGCCGCGTTTGCAGCCTTAAGTGAATCGGGATACGAGGGACAGAGCGGCTTTTCGCAAAGGATCCGCTTTCCTGCGGCAACCGCAGCCTCGATAGCCTCAAGGTGAAGATGGTTGGGAGTACATATGTCCACAACGTCTACGTCGGGACACGCGATAAGCTCCTCGGGAGACGCGAACGCACGCTCAAATCCGAAGCGCTCGCATATTGCTTTGCTTTTTTCTATGCTTGTGGTGCAAATTCCAACGATCCTTGCCGAGAATCCGAGCTCGGATGCAAAGAATCTTAAATTTTCAACAGAATATGAATGAGCCATGCCCATGTTTCCGAATCCGATTATTCCGATGCCGATCTTTTTCATACAAAGCTCCTCTCAAAAGGCGTTATAATATATTTTACTATAACGATATCCTATTAATCAATAATTAAGTTTTATATTTTTGTAAAATTTGATAAACGGCAAAAAAGCTCTTGCTTTTTGCGTTAAAATGGAGTATAATTATAATGTATAACTTTAACCTTTGATGTGGGGGACTACAAATGCCGTACTACAATACAGTTCTTTTTGATGCCGACGGTACTCTTCTTGATTTTGCGGCTGCAGAAAAAAACGCGATAGCAAACACCTTTTCGGCTCACGGAATAGACGTAAATGATGAAATGATATCCGAATACAGTAAAATAAACGATTCACTTTGGAAGCTGCTTGAAAAGGGCGGAATAACAAAATCAGAGCTTAAGGTGCGTAGATTCGAGCTTTTCGTAAGCAAGTACGGATTTGACGTTTCGCCTAACTCTCTTGATCGTTATTATCTTGATGCGCTTTCACAAGAAGCTCTTCTCATTGACGGAGCCTTTGAGCTGCTCTCAAACGTTCACGAGATCGCCGATATCTACGTTATAACAAACGGAATAAAAAAGGTGCAGGAGGGAAGAATGGCAAAGCTTCCGATAAAGCACCTTATAAAGCGCACCTTTATTTCAGAAGAGATGGGCGCGGAGAAGCCGAGTATAGATTACTTCAACAAGGTCGGAGAGAATATCCCCGGATTTGATAAGAAGAGCACTCTCGTTGTCGGAGATTCTCTTTCATCCGACATAAAGGGCGCTATAAATGCAGGTATAGATTGCGTTTGGTATGCTCCTAACGGAGAGCCTGTTCCCGAGGGAATGGACATTACATACGTCGCACGAACGCTTGCCGAGATCGAAGAAATAGTTTTGCGCGGACACGGCGCATGCGACGAGCTCTTCGATAAGCTTTACGATACTCTGTGCCAAAAGAACGTAAGATGCGAAAAGAACTATCCTGCCACTTCTCTTACGACCTTCAAGCTCGGAGGTACCGTAAGATGCGCGGTATTCCCCGAGAACGAGGCGTCTCTTTCCGTGGCTCTTGATGCCATTGCGGACGCAGGTGTAAAATATATCGTGCTTGGAAACGGTTCCGATTGTGTTTTCCACGACGGCGTATACGACGGAGTCGTAGTATCCTGTTCACAACTCAAGGATCTTCGCCGCGACGGTTACCTCGTTACCGCGGGATGCGGAGTCGCAATGACCGCTCTTGCCGCATTTGCAAGAGACAATTCACTTTCGGGCCTTGAGTTCTCCTACGGAATACCCGGAAGCGTCGGAGGGGGTATCTACATGAACGCTGGGGCGTACGGAGGATGCATGTCCGATACGCTTGAAAGCGTAAGGGTATACGATTCCGAAAGAAAAAGAATGATCGACCTTTCCGCAGAGGAGATGAAGATGTCCTACCGTCATTCTTTCCTTCAGGAGAACAAGGCTCTTACTCTTGTGTCGGCAACCTTCACACTCAAGGACGGCGACAGAGAAGCGATGACCGAATATATGCGTACGATAATGGATAAGAGAAGACGCTCTCAGCCTCTTGAACTTCCGTCCGCGGGAAGCGTATTCAAGCGACCTGCCGACGATATCCACGTTAGCAGAATGATAGACGAGATGGGCCTTAAGGGAACCCGTGTGGGCGGAGTATGCGTATCTCCGAAGCATGCAGGATTTATAGTAAACGATATGGGCGGCACGTGTGCCGATCTTAAATCACTCATAGCGAAGGTAAGAAAGGAATTTTATCTCAAGCACGGCTTTATGCTCGAGTGCGAGGTGATATTTATTTCATAAAATGTCGTACACCCTTAAAATAAGACAGGAAATAGCCGAGACGATCCCGAAGAATGCAAGAGACAGAAGGGCACTTCTGCTCGGTCTTATGCTTTCGGCGGACGTGTCCGACGGAAATATAAGAGCATCCTTTTCCTCCTCGCTTGCATACGAGACCTGCGAAAAGCTCGTACGCTTCCTATTCGGAGGCAGGATAAGTGCCGAGGAGATAAGGCTTGCGGGAAGAACGAGCTATAACGTGACCGTAACGTCCAAAAAGCTTGCGGAGCTTATTCTTTCTGGAAGAAGCGGGATATCCGAGCTTCTGGTGGAGGCGGATGAGCTGTCCTTCCTTTTGCGCGGACTTTTCCTTGCGTGCGGAAGAATAAACGATCCTATGGCGCAGGCACATATGGAGCTTTCGTTTTCGGATGCCGCTCTCGGAGCGGAAATACGCGACCTTATCGAAAGACACGGTATAGCAAGACCGGGATGCTCATCAAGACGCGACAAAACGGTCGTGTACTACAAATCAAACGAAAAAATGTGCGATATGCTTCAGGCAATGTCTATGGGAAGCATACTGTTTGAATACATAAACACGTCGATATACAAGGATATAGAGAACAGTGAGCGCAGAGCGACAAATTGTATTTCCGGTAACATAAACCGCGCGGTCGTTGCGGGAAGCCGACATATAGCCGCCTGCAGATTCGTTCTTTCTTTAAATCAAGAGGACGAGCTCGACAGCTCACTTAGAACAACGGCTAGGCTTAGAATCGATAATCCCACGATGTCTATGTCCGAGCTTGCCGAAAAGCACGTACCTCCGATAAGTAAATCGGGGATAAACCACAGATTACAGAAAATAACCGAAATTGCCGAAAGACACGGCTTTTCAAACGATAAAGACTGAGAAAGGGGGAAAGGTCATGAGCTTTGTACATCTGCATCTGCATTCGGAATACAGCCTGCTCGACGGAGCTTGCCGCGTGTCCGAAATTGCAAAAAAGGCAAAGGAGTGCGGACAAAACGCCGTTGCGATAACCGACCACGGAGTAATGTACGGTACCTTTGCGTTTTGCGAGGCGTGTCTTAAAGAGGACGTAAAGCCGATAATAGGATGCGAATGCTATGTCAGTGATACGAGCCGCCTTGATAAAAATCCCTCCGAGCAGAGACGCCATATGGTGCTCCTGTGCAAAAACGAGACCGGTTACAAAAATCTGTCCTATATGGTATCAAAGAGCTTTACGGACGGATTCTATTCAAAGCCGCGTATAGACCTTGAGCTTCTTTCGTTTCACAGCGAGGGTATAGTTGCCCTCAGTGGTTGCATATTCGGAAGAATACCCTCCGAGCTGCTTGTGGGAGACGTATCCGCGGCGGAGAAATATGCGCTCAAAATGAAGAGCATCTTCGGTGACGACTTCTACATAGAGATACAGGACCACGGCCTTGACGACGAAAAAGAAATCAGACAGCCGCTTATCTCTCTTGCCAAAAGACTCGGTATAGAGCTCGTTGCCACAAACGACGTACACTACCTTGAAAAACGGGACGCAAAGGCACAGGAGGTGCTTATGTGCGTCCAGACAAATACCGTATACGGCAGTAAGGATGCAATGAGCTTCGGAGCCGACGAGTATTATTTCAAGTCCGAGAGAGAGATGCTCGCTTTGTTTTCGGATTGCCCCGAGGCAGTATACAATACTCAGAAAATAGCTGACAAATGCTCGTTCGTATTTGAAACCGGAAAAATAATACACCCGAAACTTCCACCGGAAATATGTAAGGATACCGCACGTGAGCTTCGCAAGAAGGTCTACGAGGGGCTTGAAGACGGCGAAAGAAACGGAAGAATAAAATATGACAAAAGCTCGAGAGACGATTACGTCGCGCGAATAGAGGAGGAGCTTTCGGTCATAGACCGAATGGGTTATAACGACTATTTCCTTATCGTAGGCGATTACGTCAACTACGCAAAGCAGAAGGGAATATCGGTAGGCCCCGGACGTGGATCGGGCGCGGGAAGCCTTTGCGTGTACCTGCTCGGAATAACCGACGCCGACCCACTTAAATACGACCTGTTCTTTGAGAGATTCCTGAATCACGAGAGAGTAAGCATGCCGGATATCGACGTTGACTTTTGCTATATCCGACGTGATGAGGTAATAAATTACGTTATCGAAAGATACGGCAGAGAGAACGTAGCCCAGATAATAACCTTCGGTACTCTTGCCGCAAAGGCGGCTGTAAGAGACGTCGGAAGAGCGCTGAACATTACTTATGCCGACGTTGATAAGCTTGCAAAGATGATACCGTCCGTTATAGGCATAACCCTTTCGGACGCGATGAAGAACAAAGACTTTGCACGCGCAGTAGAAGACAACGACAAATACAGAGAGCTCGTTGAGATCGCAATGGCTATAGAAGGAATGCCGCGTAACGTTTCGGTTCACGCCGCGGGCGTTCTCATATCGGATAAGCCGGTTCACGAATACGTTCCGCTTGCAAAAAGCGGAGACGTCGTCGTTACGCAGTTTGATATGGATGCCGTTTCAAAGCTCGGACTCCTTAAATACGACTTCCTCGCGCTCAGATATCTTACGGTGATATCTGATGCCGAGGCGGAGGTCAGACGTACAGTTCCCGATTTTGATATAGAAAAGGTTCCGTTTGACGATGAAAAGACGTACGAGCTCATAACGTCGGGCGAGACTCTCGGCGTATTTCAGCTTGAGTCTCCGGGAATGAGACGCGTGCTCGGAAACCTCAAGCCGAGGAACCTTGAGGACATCACCGCCGCGATAGCTCTTTACCGTCCCGGTCCGATGGAATCAATACCGCAGTATATAGCAGCCCGCAACGATCCGGACAAGGTGGAATACCTTACTCCCGAGCTTGAGCCCATACTTCGCTCCACACATGGATGTATAGTATATCAGGAGCAGGTTATGAGCATCTTCAGAAGCCTTGCCGGATATTCCTACGGAAAGGCCGATATAGTAAGGCGAGCGGTATCCAAAAAGAAAAAGGAGGTCATCCTCGCAGAAAAGGAGACCTTCATAAAGGGTGCGTCCGAAAGAGGAATATCCCCGCAGATAGCCGCTACCGTTTTCGATAAAATAGAAGCGTTCGCAAACTATGCCTTCAACAAGGGACATTCGGTTCCGTACGCAATGATATCCTACCGCACCGCATACCTTAAGGCGAATTATCCCGCTGAATTTTGCTGTGCGCTCTTGACGAGCGTGCTCTCAAGCGCGGCAAAGGTAGCGGAATATACGGATGATTTCGCACGCTACAATATAAGGCTTCTTCCTCCCGACATAAACGAAAGCATGATGGACTTTTCGGTGTCGGGAAAGGACATAAGATTCGGTCTTATGGCGATAAAGGCGGTCGGAAGACAGCCTGCGGCAACCGTGATAGAGGAGAGAAGAAGAGGACGCTTCACGTCGTTTACCGACTTTATTGAGAGAATGCCGCGAAGCACTATTAATAAGCGAACTGTAGAGGCGCTTATACGCGCGGGAGCATTTGATTCTCTCGGCGTGTACAGAAGCCGACTCATCGCCGTATACGAGGACCTGATAGACCGCATAACGCGTGAGCGCTCGGGCGGCCTCGACGGACAGATGGATCTGTTCTCATCGGTCCGGCAGAATGCGGACGTCTTTGATATCAAGTATCCAGAGCTTCCCGAGTACGATTCCCGTACAAAGCTCTCGTTTGAAAAGGAATATCTCGGAATGTATATTTCGGGACACCTCACCGACGACTACTCAAAGCACATAGAATATATACTTCCCACCCCCATATACCGTCTTTCCGACGCGGATGGAGGTGTACCCGACGGTGAGAACGTTACCGTTTGCGGTGTCGTCTCGTCCGTAGTTCAAAAAAGGACGAAGGCGGGATCGGATATGGCGTTCTTTACGATCGAGGATAAAACCGGAGAGATAGAATGCATTACCTTTGAGCAGGCATACAGAAAATATGCGGATCTTATTATAAACGACAGAGTCGTCGCAGTCAGAGGACGCTACTCAAGCCGAGAGGATGAGCAGGGTAAGATTATAGTGGGCAGCGTTCACGAGCTTACTGTCAACGAGATCTTCAAGGCCGATGCAAAGCCTGCCGCGACCGTAAAATGCGAGCCCGAGGCAAAGGAGGTGCAGAGAAGCGCATCCGAGGGAAGCGCTCCTGTCACCGATAAAAGTAAGCTTTATATACGCGTAGCTTCGCTTGATTCAAAAAATGCAGAGCGAATAGCCGCCATCGCCGACGTTTGTCCCGGTGCCGTAGAGCTGTTCATCTACGGTAAGGCGGAGAAAAAATACGCAAAATGCTCGCACGGCATTTCGGCAAGTGAGGCCGTTATGTCTGTCATAAGAAGCTTTGTTGTGGATGGCGACATAGCATTCAGGTGATCAACCCGAAAAGCCCTCTATATATGAGTACAGCTCGTCCTCATTCCTTGCTACGATGCCTACCTTGAGTCGTTCTCTGTCCCTCATGGGAAGAGAGAATGCCAAAACGTCGAGCTTTTTATAAAGCTCTCCACTCGAAAGATACACCGAGACGCACCCGCTTTCATCCTCGCGGATGATGAAGCATTCGGACAGCTCGGTGGATATCCCCGCGGATACGGACGGTGGCTCGGTCTCAAGCTGCGACGTAAGGGATGATGCCTCACTCTCACTCGGCAGAGAGCCCTTTGCCGTGCTTTCGCTTATGAATATCGCTCCGAGCATCATGCAAAGCCCGGCGAAAAGCATTATCATAGCGGGAATGAGCATTACGAGCATCTCACCCCGTGAAAGCGTACGTTCGGTGCTTTTTGCGGAATTATCGTTGTTCATTTCATTACCTCATAATATTAAATTTTTTACCAAAGTGTAAGTTTTTTTAGCACAACAATATTATTACCTAAAATTCACAGTGTATTCAAAAAGAAATGGTATAATATCGTTAGTAAATTTTTACGAAAGGCACCCGCAGGGGTGAAGCGAATTCCTTATGGAAGAAAAATCAACAAATAAAGTTCACTATGGCAAGGAGATCTTAAAGGCATTCAGGATCATCGGGTCCGCGCTTCTCAAGGTCTTAACCGTTCTTCTCAACATTGTCATAACACTTTTATTGATACTTGCAATAATGGGAGTTATCTGCGTATGTGCGTTCGCTATATATATAGACCAGAATGTTGACACGGAGATAGACGCAAATCTTTTCCGCTTTACCGAGTCTATAACCGGAAGCACGTCCGAGCTTTACTACTATGAGTTCACAGACAGAGTAAACCGAGTAGGAGAAGCGGTACCTCTTTCCGGAGAGAAGATATACGGAACCACAAAGAGTATTCAGGTGGAATACGAAGACCTTCCCGAAAATCTTATCAACGCCTTTATAGCCATTGAGGATAAACGATTCCGAACGCATGATGGCGTTGACTGGATACGAACGGGAGGCGCGTTCTTGAACTTCTTTGTCGGAAGCTCCACGTTTGGAGGATCAAGTATAACTCAGCAGCTGATAAAGAACGTTACGGGAGACGACAGCTACAGGATACAAAGAAAGATACAAGAGATATTCTGGGCGTTGGATCTTGAAAAGCAGATGGATAAGAGCGAGATAATAACCGCGTATATGAATATCGTGGCGCTTGCAAACGGATACACCGGAGTGGGAGCGGCCGCGAGAGGTTATTTTTCAAAGGAGGTAAAGGATCTTACGCTTATTGAATGCGCCGCATTGGCAAGCATCACGAAGAACCCCTCGTATTACGATCCCGTATCCCGACCCGAGAACAACCGAGAGAGACGCGAATACGTCCTTTATGAAATGTACGATCAGGGGCTTATTACGAAGGCTGAATATGATGAGGCCAGCGGAGTCGAGCTCATTCTTAACAGACCCGAGATCGAGGAGAGCACCAACGAGATCAACTCGTGGTACACCGATATGGTAATAGAGGACGTTATAGAAGATCTTATGGATATCGGATACTCGTACGCCGCTGCGGAAATGATGATATACTCGGGTGGCTTGAAGATATATATGCTCGTGGATCCCGATGTTCAGACGGCACTTGAAAACGTATATCTTAACGACTCTTATTTCCCGGAGGTTACAAGCGGTATCGCACCGCAGTCATCCGCGATAGTTATCGATCCGTATACCGGAGATATCCTCGGTGTTGCGGGCGCGAGAGGTGAGAAGAAGGGTAACCGTGTTCAGAGCTTTGCAACAGACGCAGTCCGACCCGTCGGATCGTCAATAAAGCCGCTTGCGGTATACGCTCCCGGTCTTGAGTACGGTGTTATTCAGTGGAATACCGTATACGACGATACTCCCGTAAGATTTACGGGAAGCTATCCTTGGCCCTCTAACCTCCCGAGAGAATATCAGGGACGTATAAGCATTATAGATGCGGTAACCGTGTCCAAGAACACGATATCCGTAAAGACGCTTAACGACCTTTCGGTAGACACGTCTTTCGACTTCCTTGACAATACGCTTAATTTCCACAGCCTTATAGATAACCTCACGCTTGAAAGCGGAGTTACACTTACCGACCGTGGTGTTGCGGCACTTGCGATGGGTCAGTTCAACTACGGTATAACCATAAGAGAGCTTACCGGCGGATACACGATGTTCCCCAACAAGGGAATATTCAGTGAGCCGATATCTTACCTCAAGGTTTGCGATTCCGCAGGAAACGTTATTCTCAATAATGCAACCAAAGAAGGCCAGCAGAAGGTAGCTATAAGCGAGGAAAATGCATTCATAATGAACAACTTCCTCGAGTCTGTTGCCGTTAACATCAGATCGAGATTCGGAGCATTTTTGAGCTACGGAATACAGTACGCAGGTAAAACGGGTACAACACAGAGCTCCTACGACTATACCTACGTAGGATATACCCCCTATTACGTTTGCGGAGTATGGTACGGTCATGAATATCCCAAAGCCCTGCCCGGAACCGATTCCGCTGCGTGTGCAAAGCTGTGGGGTACTATCATGTACATGCTCCACAAGGACGCGTACAACAACTCGATCGACGGCGGCGAGCCGTTGAAGAAGTTTGAGACGGAGACTAACGACATAGTCGGTCTTGAATATTGCTACGACTCAGGAAAGCTTTGCACCGGTGCCTGCACGTCAGACCCCAGAGGAAGCAGATCCACGTTCGGATACTTTGTAAAGGGAACCGAGCCTACGGAATATTGCGATATGCACGTTCTTGTAAAGTATGACGCAGTAAACGGCGGTGTCGCAGGCTATGACTGCCCGCCCGAGAATATAACCTATACGAGCCTTCTCAAAATAGAGAGATGGTTCCCGGCGTGGCTGGTAGTAACAGATACTCAGTACACCTGGCGAGAGATCCCGCTCGGTACTCCTCCGTATACAGATCCCGCATATTCCTTCTTCCATTGTCTGAAGAACGGAAGCGCAATGCCGGGAACGTCAAACGTATCACAGGCTTATAACAGATATGCCTCGACCTACTTTGACCTTGAGGATTATCTTGATTGGGCATCAAAGCAGACCTCTAATATTTCTCCGGGTGAGTAATATTTAAAACAACAGACGCATATACAATTATCGTATATGCGTCTGTTTTTGTTCGGAGGTGGTAGCGTGAAACGGCTGAGAAGTATTCTGCCGGAGTTTAAAAGCTCACTTTTGTGGGCAATAATATTTCCTGCACTTGCACTTGTTCTGTTGCTTGCGCCGGGCAACTTTTTTACGGGATTTGTTTTCCTCGGGGTCAGCAAATGCTTTCTTCCCGTGCCTGTATTTGTCCTCGTACATCTCGTAGCGGTATATGCCTGCGGAGTATCCTTCTTTGTTCTCGGTAAATGCAGATATCAGTACGTTGAGGCATATAACGGTCGTCTACTTATTCTTTGCTCGGTGTTTTTTCTGCAGATATGGACCTTCCTTTTTCTTTTTGCAATGGCTCCTTTTATTAGTCTTATAGTTTTACTTCTTTCGCTTTTATCCGCGTGTGCGTCGATTTTTTGCGCCGTTAAGGCGGGAAACTTGGCACCTGTCACCCTGACGCTGTTTGCAATATGGCTTGTGGCTCTTACCGTTCTCAACGTGAAGGTATTATTTATCTGAAAAGTTACCGAGGTTATATAGATTGTTAATAAAAGTATGGTAAAATAGAGGTATAAAAATTCGGAGTTGTTTTTATGGAACTTAAATTTTCGGATAAGCTTTCGTGGTATACGTCGTCAAAGCTTAAATGCAAAAACGCCTTTTTTACCCGTACGGGCGGTGCTTCGGTAGGAGATACGAGCGCGCTGAATCTCGCTTTCTCGCGAGGAGACAGTAATGAAACAGTGCTTGAGAATCTGTCACTTTGCGCAAAGGCACTCGGTTTTGATGCTCAATGCGTCGTTTCCTGCCCGCAGGTCCATTCTACGAATATCCTTCACGCAGAAGACGAGCACAAGGGTCTCGGATACTACAAAGAGAGCGACAAGGCGTACGACGGATACGTTACGAGCCGAGAGGGAATAGTGCTTGGCGTAAAGACGGCGGATTGTGTTCCGATACTTATGAGTACCGTGATAAACGGTAAGGCGGTCGCGATAGCGGCGGTGCATGCCGGATGGCGCGGAAGCGTTGGTCTTATAGCTGATAAGGCGCTGAAGGAGCTTCTTTCGTACGGCGGCACTCCGAGAGACGTGTTCGTTGCGATAGGTCCGTGTGCCTCGCTCTGCTGTTATGAGGTTGGAGACGACGTATACGAAGCTGCATTGAAGAGCGTCGATGTCGAAACAGCGGATAAGTACTTTATAAAAAAAGCCTCAAACGGAAGGTACAGAGCCGATCTTAAAGGCTTTAACGCCGCCATATTACACAAAAATGGTGTACCGTATGAGAATATGGACGTAAGCGAAATGTGTACGATATGCGAAAAGAGATATTTTTATTCGCACAGAAGAGACGGAGATAAAAGAGGTACCCATCTGAGCGTTATATCACTGTAAAAAAATAAAGCTATGCATTCAAGACTTGAATGCATAGCTTTTTGCTTATTATCAGTTCCAATAATATTTGGAGAGCTCTCCCTGTATCGTTCCCAATTTTCCCGAGGAGATAATGCCGTTAAGATCAACGTTTTCTCCCTTGGCCATTGCGAAAATGGTGTCCATAAAGGTGGGCTTAAAAGCGGGAGAAAGCACCTGAGCGGTTGCGGAAAAGCTGAACACGGGCCGCTTTATAATAAGCTTTATCGTTTCAACACAGTTTACGTCGGGTATCTGGTACTTTGAGTAATAGAGTCCCGCGCTGCTGCAGAGCCACTCGTACGATGCCGCGT
This sequence comes from Eubacteriales bacterium, assembly GCA_045535215.1. Lineage (GTDB taxonomy): Bacteria > Bacillota > Clostridia > Oscillospirales > CAG-272 > SIG640. Next base: position 19,067 of record JAZSLE010000214.1, on the reverse strand, counting down.
TGAGTGCGTTTATCGCGATAGACGTCAGCTCTGACTTCGTGGTATTCTTCGGGATCATAAGGCATGCGATGCTGCTGTTTACGGGTGTGGTATATTCCGCACCTTCCTCTGCGCAGGGAAGAGGAGAAAGTCCCCAGAACACCTTTTGCTCATAAAGATTCTCCATATCTGCGAGAGTACCTATTCTGAACAAAGCTTCGTTGCTGCAGAAGATATCGTAATCGTCCTTTTCCTCAGTCGTTTCCTTTTGTGAGAAGAAGAGAGAGGAAAGATATCTTGAGGAATCGGATATCGCCTTACTTACTTTGTCGCCGCTTAGCGTTACGTTTATACCGTATCCCGTGTCAAGCAGGGATGTTCCGGTAGCCTCAAGAGAGATAAGGGGAAGATCGATATCGTTTGCTATTACGACGGAGCTTTGGGTGAGAACCACAAGCTCACGGTATCTTTCAATGGTAAATCTGCCACTCAGTATCTCCTCATACAGATCCACGTTGAGCTTCTCAAGAATGCTTTTGTTAAAGTAGAGAGATGTGAGATCCGAGGGTGTAAGAGTTGAGTATCCGCACGAGAAATACACGTCGTTTCCCGCAACGTTACAGCCCTTGAAGCCGTCGGGCGCGTTTGTCTCCTTGCTGTCAAAGAAGGCGAGCGAGCGCTGGTTTACCACAAGTCCGCTCGTTATATAAAGACCTACCGAGTGTGCCGGCACAGAAAGAAGATCACAATAGGTGTTTCCCGAGGAAACGGTCGCCTTGAAATCCTCAAACATGGTGGCGTTATCCATTGTGGACACGGTTATCTTGAAGCCGTACTTTTCGGTGATCATATTGTTTCTTTCGTACAATGCCTCACTGTAGTCGTTATTCTCTATGAGTGCAGAGGAGAATGCCTTGGTTCCGTCGACTATAAACAGCGTACTGTCCTTGAATGACAGATCTACCTGCGCGTTAAGTCTTTTCTCGGCCTCCTCCTTCGGTATATCCCAAACGTAAGGCTCGGGGATAACAGTCGGTGCTTGTGAGGTCACGTCTATAGGAGGATCCGTTTCGGGTGCAGACAGTACGGTGGTCTGCACGGGAGTCGTTACTTCTGTTTCCGTATCCGGACGGTTGATCTCAATCACACCGCACGAACATACGAGCGAGGTCAGTAATAAAAATATCAGCAATAAACTGAATTTTCGCATAAATAACTCTCTTTCTTCAGCTTAAACAAAGGAATGCCTTACAAAAATATGCAAGGCATTCCGAGCTGGTGTCAGTTAAGTGTAACGGTTACGATGTAGCCGCTGTAGTTATCTCCCGATACCTCGTAAGGAAGGGATTCGGGAACGGGAACATCCGTAATGTCACCGGTACTTGCAACATAATATATTTCGTAACTATGACCGTCGTCCGCAATTACCTTGTAGTGCTGGCCAAGGAACGTGTACCTAGAGATCATATTGATATATTCTTCAAGACAAAGGTTGTTCTGTACCATATTGTAGGCGTGAACGTAGCCAACGTATCTGTAGTGGCCTACGTCCTCGGAGTGACCAGTGATGACCTGCTTGCTTGCCGTGAAGCGCTTTATAAAGCCGTACCTGTAGGAATATTTCTCAAGCCAGTTTGCTATTACCGCGCCGCTGGGGTAGGACGAGCTGTCAAGTGCGGGGTACTGTCCCGGTGCGGGATATCCGATAAAGTATACCGAAAGTCCTGTGTTGAAGTCAGAGCAACCGCCGGGGAAGCTGTCGTATCCGCCGTCAAAAAGCGCCTGCTGCTCTTCATTGGTTCTGTATGCACCGTTCGTTGAGATACAAAGGTCGTTTATCTTTGTGTCTGCGAAGTTTGCGTCGGACATTTTGTAGAGCTGCTGTGAAACACGGGGAAGAAGCTTAACGTTTGTTGCGAGGAAGTAAAGGGACTTAGACTCTGAAGGTCTGTAATTTGCGATACGCTCAACCTGTGAAGCCATATCTGCGGGCTCAACGAAGGGATGATCCTCGTTTACGAGAATAAGAGAGCCCTGATACATCTGAGCCTTTGTATAATATACGTACTTATATCCGGAGTTGCCTGCGGTCGTAACCTCGTCGGTCTGAGACGGAGTAGTCTCCGAAGGAGTGGTACTGTCCGGATCTTCCGATCCGCTCGTTCCGCTGTCTGTCGGGGTCGTCACCATAGTCTGACCGTTCGGATCTGTTTTTATGGGGTCGTCATTCTGAGGAAGTCGCGTAGCTATATTTTCGCCTATATCCGCTATTACCAGCACGAGAACGGTAGCAAGTATTGCTACGAGCAATATAAACAGGACAAGAACCGCGATTCTCTGGAAGGTCCTTCTTCTCGCGCGTCCGTTTCTGCTTTCTATCTGGCGCTTGTTAAACTGATTGAGGCCGTTGTTGTTATCATTCATAAATTACGTTCCTCCTTATTTGAAACTGAGGTTGTGACCCCTACACCTTATGTGAGATATCGCATAAGGTGTAGGGCGTGCGATAAATAATTACTCTGCGTCCTTAATGGAGAAGTCCATGCGACCTTTTTTGTCAAGACCGATGTACTTAACCTTTACTACGTCGCCAAGCTTGAGAACGTCCTCTACCTTGTCAATTCTCGTCTTTGCGATCTTGGAGATGTGAACGAGACCTTCCTTGCCGGGAGCGTACTCAACAAAAGCACCAAACTCCTTTATGCTTGTTACGGTACCCGTATATACTGCACCCTCAACAGGCTCGAACACGATAGCTTCGATTATTGCCTTTGCGGAGTCTGCAGCCTTGCGATTAACAGCAGCGATGAATATCGTGCCGTCGTCGTTTATATCTATCTTTGCGCCTGTGTCTGCAACGATCTTCTGAATTACTTTTCCGCCGGAGCCGATAACCTCTCTTATCTTATCAAAATTAATCTTCATAATAATCATCTTGGGAGCGCACTCGTTAACGTCTGCTCTGGGAGCGGGGATAGCCTTGAGGATTATATCGTCGATGATGTAATCTCTGCCCTTGTGTGTAACAGCGAAGGCTTCCTTGATTATTTCGGGTGTAAGACCGTCTATCTTAAGGTCCATCTGGATGGATGTGATACCCTTGTGAGTTCCGGCGACCTTGAAGTCCATATCGCCGTAGAAGTCCTCGAGGCCCTGAATGTCTATCATTGTCATCCATCTGTCGCCCTCTGTGATAAGACCGCAGGAGATACCTGCAACAGGAGCCTTTATCGGAACACCTGCATCCATAAGTGCAAGGGTGGAACCGCAGACGGAAGCCTGAGAAGTAGAACCGTTGGAAGAAACTACCTCACTTACGAGACGGATAGCATAGGGGAATTCCTCCTCAGAGGGAAGAACGGGAACGAGAGAACGCTCTGCGAGAGCACCGTGACCGATCTCACGTCTTCCGGGGCTTCTGGAGGGCTTTGCTTCGCCTGTAGAGAAGCCGGGCATATTGTAGTGGTGGATATATCTCTTGCTTGTCTCGTTGTCGATACCGTCAAGCATCTGAGCCTCACCGAGAGTACCGAGAGTAGCCATGGTGAGAACCTGTGTTTGTCCTCTTGTGAAGAGTCCGCTTCCGTGAACGTTCTTGAAGAGACCTGCCTCAGCAGCGAGAGGACGGATCTCGTCGAGCCTTCTTCCGTCAACACGCTTCTTGTCCTCAAGCAACCAACGGCGAACGATCTTCTTCTGCATCTTGTAGAGAAGCTCCTCCATGATGTTGGGAATCTCGGGATACTCTTCGCTGAACTTCTCAACGATAGCGTCGTAAATGGGAGCAACTCTTGCGTCACGTACTGTCTTGTCGTCTGTATCAAGAGCGTTCATAAGATCAGCCTCGCAGAATGCGAATACCTTGTCGAACATATCGTGATCAAGCTCGCAAGAGGGATACTCAAACTTGGGCTTACCTATCTCGTCTACGATGCCGTTGATGAATATGATGAGGTCCTTGATCTCTGCGTGAGCCTTCATGATAGCGTTGAACATAGTGTCATCGTCTACTTCCTTAGCTCCTGCCTCGATCATAACTACCTTCTTCTCGCTTGCTGCAACAGTAAGCTCGAGGTCGCTGACCTTTCTCTGCTCTTCGGTCGGGTTGATGATTATCTCACCGTCAACGAGACCTACGAAAACTCCGCCGATAGGGCCGTTCCACGGAATATCGGAGATGGAGAGAGCTACGGATGCGCCGATCATAGCGGTGATCTCGGGAGAACAGTCATTGTCTACAGAAAGAACGGTAAGGCTGAGAGCAACGTCGTTTCTGAGATCCTTTGGGAAAAGAGGACGGATCGGTCTGTCTATAACACGGGATGTGAGAATAGCCTTTTCGGAAGGCTTGCCCTCTCTCTTGAGGTAACCGCCGGGGATCTTACCTGCAGCGTACATTCTTTCCTCAAAGTCAACGGAAAGGGGAAGGAAGTCGATGCCGTCACGGGGACGTACCGATGCGGTTGCGCAGCAAAGAACGGCCGTCTCGCCGTATCTTACGAGTACAGAACCGTTAGCAAGGCCGGCAAGCTTACCGCTCTCGATAACGAGAGGTCTTCCGGCGAGTGTGTAATTGAACTTCTTGTAATTTTCGAACATATCAGTTCCTCCGAAGATAATATATTTTTTTGATCCCCATCTTCAAAGGTTAGCACTTAAACGCACGCAATCGGCTTGTGTGCATTTAACTGCTAAACATATAAAGACGGTTCACTTTTTTACTTAAATAATCCGTGCACCCGCCCGTTTGGGCGGATACACGAATGGTCCGTAAATTACTTACGGATATCGAGCTTCTTGATGATGTCTCTGTAGCGCTCGATGTCGTTCTTCATCAGGTAGTTAAGCAGATTGCGTCTGTGACCAACCATCTTAAGAAGACCTCTTCTGCTGTGATGGTCGTTGTGGTTAGTCTTAAGATGCTCGTTCAGACTGTTGATTCTGTAAGTAAGGATCGCGATCTGAACCTCGGGTGAACCTGTATCGCCCTCTTTTGTTGCGTACTTGCTGATGATTGCCTGCTTTTCTTCTCTTGTAAGCATGTTTTTTCACCTCATAAAATATATTCGCAGCCACAGGCGTCGGCAGGTGAAGCCCGTTATACGGTTTATATCCGATGCCCGTGAAAGCGTATATATATTATATCACACTTTCAAAATATTGTAAAGAGATTCCGAAACTAATTTGTAAATTCTCTGAAAATTTTGTGTATAGATATTTTGAGGGGCAAAAAAAAGGAAACAAGGGCTTGATTTTTTCAATAATTATGGTATAATATAAGTGTATGACTAATTTATTCTTTGAAAGGCGCGCCGTTTGGCGTTGATATTTGTGATGAGGGATAACAAGGATACAGAGCGTGAAAAGTTAAAGCTTACCGACGGCAGTGGGTCGTCGGATAAAAACAAAAACAGAAGGATGAGCGAAGCGGATAAGCGCGTGATGTTCTTGCGCCAGCTGATACCGTACTTCCTTGTGGTATTCTCCGTGTTTCTTCTTTTGTGCTTTATAACGCACGATATGTTTGACAGCAAGGATGCACTTGGCGTTGTTGGAAGAAGCATGAGAAACTTCATGTGCGGACTCTTCGGAGTTTCGGCGTACGTGATCCCGTTTTTGTTCGCATATCTCGGTATAAGATGGAACAGATTCAACGCCGAGAACACTCTTCGCTCAAAGTCGGTAATAACCGTGCTCACTCTTATAGATCTCAGTGCGGTAATACACGTTTTCGCGATAAATGCGAGAGGTGCAGAGTTCGGTATATTCAAGCTCGGAGACCTTTACGTTGCCGGAAAGGCACTTGAAGGTGCGGGACTTATCGGCGGATTCTTCGGTGAATGCGCATATAAGCTCCTCAACGTTATAGGAACGTCTGTAATCGGAATTGCTCTGCTTGTGGTATTTGCTATATTCCTTGTCGGTATATCTCCCGTTGAGGTGTGGAACGCGATAAGAGCTCGCGTAAGATACGTTAAGGAAAGGGCGAGAATAAATCGTGAAAAGGCGAAGGAAGAGGCAGAGAAGGAAGAGGAGCGCAGAAAAGAGGATAGAGAGCGCGAGCTTGAGGAGATAGAGCGTAAGGTCAAGGAAGAGAACGAGCGCAAGCTTGCAAGGGAAGCCGAAAAGAAGGCTAAGGAAGAGGAAAAGAAGCGCGCACAGCAGGAAAAGCTTGAGCAGGAGGAAAAGGCTCGCCTTGAAAGTGCAAAAAAGGCTGAGGAGACTCCCGAGGAAAGCCCTGAGAAGAAGAAAAGAGGATCTCTTTTCGGCGCGATAGATAAGGTTATTAACGATAGCAAGGGAGACACTACGGTAGATCCCGACGACGGTGAGGTAGAGCTTGGACAAATATTCGTTGAGCCCTGCGCAAGCAACGACGGAGCTAAGGCGGAAAAGCTTGAGGTACGTCAGGTGTCAATAAAGAAGATCGAAAATGATGACGAAACTCCGGACGGCGTTTGTCTCGGCGAGGGCAAGGAGGAAACGAGAGAGGAGCGTACCGAGCGTATGTCAAAGCTTGACGCGAGAGGAGACGACCTCATAGAGTACACCTTCCCGCCGTATAACCTTCTCAGAATGGAATCCGAAACAGTTGTTGCAGATGCCGAGGCCGAGCTTATGGCAAACGTTGACACTCTTATGAAGACCTTCAACAACTTCAAGGTCGGAATAAAGGAGATATCCTATTCAAGAGGCCCCACGATAACGAGATACGAGCTTTTGCCGGATTCGGGTACGAGAATAAGAACTATAGCAAACCTTGTTGACGATATCGGACTTGCACTTGCAACGTCGGGTATAAGAATGGAGGCCCCGATCCCCAATAAGAGCCTTGTCGGAATCGAGGTTCCCAATAAGGTAAGGGCAAACGTATATGCAAGACAACTTATAGAATCTGATACCTTCAAGAATGCCGAAAGCAGACTTCAGGTATCTCTCGGAAAGAACGTTGCGGGAGAGCCGGTGTTCTTTGATATATCAAAGATGCCTCACCTTCTTATCGCCGGTGCGACAGGTATGGGTAAATCGGTATGTATCAATACGATAATCGTCAGCCTCCTTTATAAGGCTCGTCCCGACGAGGTAAAGCTTATTCTCATAGACCCGAAAAAGGTAGAGTTCGGTGTATATAACGGAATACCTCACCTTCTCGTTCCGGTAGTTACCGATCCCAAAAAGAGCGCGGGAACGCTTCAGTGGGCGGTCAATGAGATGGAGCGCCGATTCGAGCTTATAGAGTCGGTAAATATGCGTGACATAAAGACCTACAACGCTATAACGGCGGGCGATCCCGAAAAGGAATTTATGCCTCACATCGTTATAGTCATAGACGAGCTTGCAGACCTTATGATGACTGCGGCAGACGACGTTGAAACGTCGATATGCCGTCTTGCGCAGAAGGCGAGAGCCGCAGGTATCCATATAATTATAGGTACACAGCGACCCAGCGTAGACGTAATCACAGGTCTTATCAAGTCAAATATTCCTTCACGTATCGCGTTCACCGTTGCGTCTCAGATAGACTCGAGAACGATATTGGATACCGCAGGTGCGGAAAAGCTGATAGGAAAGGGCGATATGCTCTTTAACCCTGTCGGAGCTATGAAGCCGATAAGAGTTCAGGGTGCGTTCATCAGTGAGGACGAGGTAATAAATATAACCAACTTCATCAAGGCAAACTCATCTGCCGTCAAGTACGATGACGGAGTCATAAGCAGCATAGAGGAAGCAGCGGCAATGTGTGGACAGAAGAAGGGCTCTGCATCGGCAGGTACAGGCGAGGTGATCAGCGGAGACTCGGATCCCTTGTTCAGAAAGGCGCTTGAGATATCTGTGGATAACGGAAGCGTTGCAACGAGTATGCTTCAGAGAAACATCAACGTCGGCTACGGCAGAGCGGCGAGAATAATAGACAGAATGGAAAAGCTTCATTTTGTTTCTCCTCCGCGCGGAAACAAGCACAGAGAGGTGCTTATAACGAGAGACCAGTTTGACACGATGGTGATGGAAAACGATCCGCGTATAGACGGATATTCCGAGAAATAATTACCCAACTCCCCGAGACGCTGACAGTGTCTCGGGGAGTTTTTATATGCAGGAAGGAATTAAGCTGAATAGGATCCTTCCGCATGGTTACGTATTGACAATTCATTTCGTTTATGGTATAATCGTATGGCAATGATTTTTGTATCGGAGAATGTGTATGAGCGGTGATATGACAAGGGGCAGCCCTTATAAGCATATATTTAAATTTTTTGTACCGATACTTCTCGGTAATCTATTTCAACAGCTATACAATATGTTGGATACGCTTATAGTGGGAAGATTTATCTCTGCCGACGCTATGACGGGCGTAGGCTCCACCGGATCTATCACTTTTTTCGTTATGGGTCTCGTTTGGGGGCTCACGGCAGGGTTCTCGGTAATAACGAGTAATTTCTACGGAGCGGGAAACGTTGAGGGAGTAAGAAGGAGTATAGCAAACTCAATCGTCCTGTGCGGTGTTATGACGGTAGTGCTCACTGCCATTGCCGTTCCTCTTTCGGGTCCTCTTCTCGACCTTATGCAGACGCCTGATGCATACTATGAATATGCGTATTGGTACCTCGTGGTGGTCTTTGCGGGAATAGGCGCTACCATCCTATATAATATAATGTCGGGACTTCTCCGCGCGGTCGGAAACAGTAAGATGCCCCTGTACTTCCTCGTTTTCGGAACGGTTCTGAATATATTGCTCGATCTGTTGTTTATTATAGTTTTTGGCATGGAAAAAACCGGCGCGGGATGGGCTACCGTTATAAGTCAGATCATAGCGGGAGCGTTGTGTTATTTCTATCTGTACGTAAAATATCCGGAGCTTCGTCCGAGAGGCTCGGAGTGGATGCCGAGAACGGAAATGGTAAAGCGGCTTATGTCGGTTGGCTTGCCTATGGCTCTTCAGTATTCTATCACTGCCGTAGGATGTATGTTCAGGCAGGGCGCTCTTAATTCGATGAACGCGATGCATCCCGGAATCGTAACGGCGTATACCGCATCGTCGAAGGCGGAGACCTTACTTACAACGCCGTTTAACTCTCTCGGCGGTACGATGTCTACCTTTGCGGGACAGAATTACGGCGCGGGAAAATTTGACCGAATAAAGCGCGGAGTTCATATCGGAATGCTTTATTCGTTGATATTCTGGGCTATATGCTCGATAATATGCATCTTCTGCTTCGACGGAATGATGTATATGTTCATAGACCGAAGCACCGGAGACGCGCTTTTGTATTTTGACGATATGCTTAAGTACGCAAGAGAGTTTATGTTTGCGATATGCTTGTTGTATCCGTTGCTTGCCGCCGTGTTTATATACAGAAACACGCTTCAAGCTATAGGCTCCTCTTCTGCGGCCATGATAGGCGGGGTGCTCGAGCTTATCGGAAGAACTCTTATGTCGTTTGTATTCGTCGGTGCGCTCGGATATGCTTCGCTTGTGTATGCAGAACCCGTTGCATGGCTTGCCGCGGATATGTTTCTTGTACCGTTGTTCTACGTTACTATAAACAAACTCATGAGGGCGGACAAAAAAGTCGTTACGACCTTTGATTGAGAAATGAAAATAAAATCAGCACCGCGGCGCCGCCGCGGTGCTGATTTTTTTATTCGTTACACTTCAGCATTAGCAGAAGTGTCTTCTGTAGTAGATTATGAGTACAACAACGAGAGCGACTATGAAGAGTATGAGGCAGATAAAGAGGATCTTTATGCCCGTATTGGAGGGCTTCGGCGCCTGTGTTGTTGCGTCGGGATCTGTTGTTGTTTCATCCCCGTTATCGCGAGTTGTTGTCTCGGAAGTGGGGGGATTTGTTTCGGGATCCTTGGGAGACGTTATAGGCTCGGGAGTGGTTATCGAATCTTCGGGAGTCGTCGTTTCGATGGTGGGAGGCGTGGTGACTATTTCACCGTCTACGCTGATAGTAAGGGGTGCGGACTTTCCTCTGAAGCTTATCGTTACTACAGAGTCGGTTGCGCTGAGCGTTCCTGTGTGGGATACATCGTACATATCGGAGGGAACCGTTACCGTAACGCCGTTAGCGAAGGTAGCCTTTACTATCATTCCTGCGGGATCGAAGTATTCGCCCGACTTGTATGTCGTCTTCGTAGGAGGTGTTGTTATCAAAAGCTTGGATATGATGGACGGATTTACCGTTACCTTCAACGTTACCTCTGCTTCTCCGGAGGATATCGTTACGTATACCTCCTCAGCTGACGTAGATGATATTATGAAGGGATCCTTTGTGAAGGAGTAGTTTGTGATCTCCTCAAGCGTGTTGTCATTGTAGTAAGCTCTGATTATCATTCCCTTGGGATCAAACTTTTCACCTTCGGTGTATACGAGCTTTTCGGGGTTCTGAGATATGATAAGAGATATCGGCTGCTTCTCCGAAACGGTTATCGGTATCTCAAGTGTTATCGTCTGTTCTTCGTCGTGAACGTAGGTAACTGTGATCTTTGTGTCTATACCGCTGAAGAGCTGTGTGCCTTCTGCGGGAGCAACGGTGACTTCTGTAAGCTCAAGAGCCTTGGAGGAGCCGTCGCTGAACGAAACTATAAGCTTGAGACCTTCAAGCGAGAGCTCCTGACCGGAAACGTATTCTACCTTGGGAAGAACTACAGCGTCGAGAGCCTTTGCGTATACCTTGTCGGTAACGCTGATCTCTATTGTGTCGCTGAATTCCTTGTAGGTTACCGTAACACTTCTGTCGTAGATCTCAAGAGGCTCGGTCGGGAAGGTGCATGCACCTATCTCGACTTCCGTGTAGGTTCCGTCCGTATAGTAGGCAACTATCTCGATTCCGGTAGGGTCGAAGATCTCTCCTTCGGTGTAAAGTATTCTTGTGGGGTTCTTTATTACGCCGATAGCGGACATTGCTACGATGTTTGCGTTGATCTCTGCGGTAAGAGCGCCGTATGTGATATAGGGCTTCTTTGCTGCATCAGCATAAAGGCTTTCCGAGGGTGTTGTGAAAGCTGTGAAATTGTCAAGGTACTGACCGTTTGCAAATACCGCACGTACTACAAGGCCGGTGAAGTTTATTGCCTCGCCCTCATAGTACTTGAGAAGGTTGGGCTGAGAAGTTATTACGAGCTCGGTTATGGGAGAAACGTCGATCTGGAAGCTGTCCGTAAGTATATCCATAAACGTTACGACTATGAGAGCCTTTCCGTCCTCGTCGGGAAGAAGAGGAGTGTTTGTAACAGTGTATCCGGAGATCTCAAAGCTTTGGCCGAGCTCTGCATATTCACCGTATACTACAAGACCCTCGGGCTTGAAGAACTCTCTTTCGTTGTAGGAGTCCTTTACGAGCTTGTCGGTATCTGCGTGGATGCCGGTGAGCTCGTATACCGTTGCCCTAACTTCGGTCGTTGCCGAATAGTAGCTTATCGGAATGGAGATATCGCCGGGAACGTTAAGAGAACCGCCGACGGTGTAGTCGGTAACTACTCTCGTTGCGCCGTTGCTGTAGGTTGCTGTAACTGTAAGTCTCGACTTATCGAACACCTGATACTGACCGAGAGCGAAGGAAGGATCGTCCGGAACTGCGGTTATCGAGGTTACGGGGATTACGGTGATATTTACTGCATTACTTGTCTTTCCGCCGTACTGAAGAGATATCTTCGTGTTTGTCGTATCAAGCGGACCGGGAACGGAGGGAACGAGCTTGTCGTGAGGTACCGTCTCGGTGGATCCGTCGGAAAAGGTTGCCGTAACCTTGAGTCCGGTCGTCTCAAATTTCTCACCCTGGAGGTAAGAGTACTTGAAGATCTGGATGTTGTCTATATCAACTCTGAGATTGGTTACTTCCTTTGCGCTTACCGATACGGGAATGGATTCTTGTATGCCGGGAGCTATCGTTACGACTACCGATTTTGTGGATGCGGAAAGAGTCGTGGGAGCGTAGTTTCCATAGGTGGAAAGGGGAACGGTTTCCGTTGAGTTGTTATCGTAAAGGATAACTACGGAGATTCCCGTAGGGTCAAAGGACTGACCCGAAACGTAGGACTGCTTATAAGAACCTATAGTAAGATATCCGTATACGACCTTAGGAGGCTCTGTCTCAACGGGAGCGCTTGTTGACTCCTCGGAGCTTTCATCGGATGAGTCCTCAGGTGAAGATTCCTCCGGAGTTGAGCTTGACTCCTGGTTCGAACTTGATTCTTGGCTTGAAGAAGAGGGAATTGTTGAATCGGGAGTTACCGTCGTGCTCTCACCCGACTGAGAGTCGGAGCCGCTTCCTGCTTCCTCGTCCGCGAGAATACCGATGCAAGCGATCGACATTATCATGAGTATCGTAAGAAGTGTAGCCAAAGCACGCACGAATATCGTCTTGTTTTTTACCATAGCTTTACCTTGGTCTCGTACAGTGTAAAGAGACCGACCTTTCGTAATAATAAACTGACTTATCTTTACCGTGTTGCGGTGATGCTTGTAGTTAGACAATACATTATAACATATAAAATGTGTCCATTCAATAGTTAAGTGTAAACTTTTTTTTACGCGCATTTAATTAAACGGTATCATTTCTCTTTGCAGGAAAATAACTCCGAAAAACGCGTGAAATTCTGTCGTTAGGGCGAGAAAAAAAGCGACAATTTGGCGTAAGACCTTGATTTTTTCTTTACTATGTGATATAATATAGTGTAAAGTAACTTTACAGATAGGAGATGCGGAATGAAGAGACCGAAACGTAAGGCTGAGTCTAATATGCACCTGCAAAGCAAGTTTCTCTCTCTTGCCATTGCCGCACTTTTTATTTTGATGTGTACGGTGCCGTGCTTTTCCGCCGTGGGGGAGAGCAGTATAGAGCTTGCCACCTATTCGGAGAGATACCTTTCCGACTCGGTATTGGCGACAGGCGGATCGCTTTCCTTCGACGGTGAGGGAAACGTTGTGTTTTCCGTAAGCAACTCGCGAAACTCCATGCGCTTCAAATGTAACGGAGAGGCGGCGAGCGGAGAGCAGAATGCCGTTTGTATAAGACTTCGTAACGAGACCGCATCCGAAAAGCTAACGGTAGAGACCGTATTTATGAATTACGATCTTGAGGAGTTCAGCTACCGATACGACCAGGAGGTCGAGCGAAACGGAAATGATTCGTATATATTTATACCGAATATGAACGAGCAATTCATTGTCAGCGTTACCGTAAAGGCAACGGGAGCGGTAAGCGGAAGCATTACCGTTATGGGAATGTGGCATTGCTACTATTACTTCGGTATGGACGGTTCAAGTAAAAACATCGGAAATCTGAGCACGGTAAAATACGAAAACGGTGGAGACTCGGTCCTGCTTGAGGGAACTATACTTCACGACGTCACCATATCCTCCAAGAACAGTAAAATAAACGTTTACAGGCTTCTTCCCGGTGAAGAGATCGACCCCGCATTTATAGCCTCGCACGAGCCGTGTGCTTCGAGCGGAATGTCGCGAAGCTTCTCCTTCTCAATAAAAAACAAAACGGGCGGCGATTACGTTTCGGCGTATGCTGTGGTGCTTGTTTCCGAGGAGGGAGAGCTTGAATACGTAATAGAGGATAAAAAATATCCCGAAACGGCGTATGATAAGGACATTAGCGTCGGATTCAAGGGAATAGCGACGGGACTTGAATATTACCCTTCAAAGGTATATGCGGGCGCTATCCTTATTGACGTTTTCTTTGACGAGCTTATAAACAACGGTACGGGCGGATACCTGTATTCCTTCGGCGGAAGCAACTACTGCTTCAACAGTGAGGTGGTACACTCGCTTGACAGAAGAATGACCTCGCTCGCTTCGTCCGGTGGAAGCGCTATGCTTCGTATAGCGACTCGTGCGGGTAGCCTGTTCGGCTCTTCGTACAAGCCTAACGAGGAAAGTGCAAGGATCACGTACGCCGCAATAGCCTTCCTCTGTGAAAGATACGAGGAAAGCATATTCGGTATAGTCTTAGGAAACGATTTTGATACGCCTAATATGTATTCCGGATCAAGCAAGGTAGCTTACGGAGAATATATAGACGGATATTCGGATTATATCAGCATCGTAATGGCGGCGGCGAGAAATACCGACCCGTCGGTAAATATCATAGTACCCGTAAGCTCCAATAACAGCCGTGTATACGGGGAGGACGGAGAGGATGGAAAATATCCTATGTCCGCGATGCTCATATCACTCTTCAGAAAGTATTCCGAGTCGGGTAACGGCATTGTAACGCTCATGGTAAACGACGACGTTTTTCCGGACGTTAAGGGTAATATGACAAAGAAGAGTCAGACCTCGGGCGATATTACCGCTTACAATGACGATATCTACGACGAAAGAGTCGAAAGCGGAGAGATAATGAATATTACGTCCGAGAACACGAAGGTATTCGAGGATCTGATAAGCTTTATTTCAAAAAGACTCGGTCTTGTCGATACGAAATATATCTTTTCGTGGAGCCCCGAGGCGACGCGCTCTGCAGAAGAGCTTGAGCTTGCATACGTATATACCTACTTTAATCTTTGCGCAAACCCGAATATACATTCATTCGTTTGTGATATAACGAAGACCGAAGAGGAGAATTACCGTTGCTCCGAAAAGATGTTTGAGGCACTGTCCATCATGGGAGGAACTGGTGCCAAGGCGTTTGCAGACTCTCTTGCGGTGAAAAATAAGCTTCTTCCGTGGCACAAAATCAGCGGATACGCAAACTATAAGCCTGTGTTCGGTGACGTTTCAATGCTTAACGTTTACACTTCACTCGATCCGAACGTTAAGGGCAGCATTTCTTTCGTGGACTTTAATTCCTCGTCATCGGTTGCGAGATGGAAGAAGGGGGCATACCTTAAGAGCATCAGTATACACTCGGTCAGCGACAGCAGAACGGTACTCAAATCTGTGATGAAGCTTCCCGCGAACAGCTCGGAATTTGCAGAGCTCATATATTCCTTCAGCGAGGAGATAAAGCTTTTCCCGATAGACGTTATTGAGATATCCTTTATGATAGAAAGCCCGTCGGGTGCTCATCATTCGGATTACACGGTAAACACCATAATCGGCGGCTCCTTTGGCAAAAGCGTTGCCGAGGTGTCCGTGCCGTCGAACGAAAGCGGAGAGATCCGTGTATATATAGACACCTCCTCGTTTGGCGAGCTCGCGACGATGTCTTATATCAAGTTCTGCCTGCAGAACGAGTCAAGAACGGACGACGAGATAGTGCTCAGAATAGCCTCGGTAAAGGGACACAGCTCAATGCATACCTCCGAAGAGCTTGCGGATCTTATAGATATCGATCCAAACGGCGGTGAGACCGGAATGCCGACTTTGAAAAACGACAGAAACAGTATGGTTTGGACGCTCATGCTCTTTGCCGTCGCGGTAATGTCGGTGCTTGCCGTAGTGCTTCATAAGAGAGTACCCCGCGAAAAATAAAAAATCGGGGAAACGTTTTCGTTTCCCCGACAAGAGATCATTAAAGTTCTTCAAGCTCCGACATCCAGAGTGCGTAGCTTGCGTCACTCGGCATACGCCAATCACCGCGAGGTGACAGTGCGACCGATCCGACCTTGGGGCCGTCCGGAACGCAGGAGCGTTTGAACTGCTGAGTGAAGAATCTTCTTACAAATACCTTGAGCCATTTGAGTATAGTCTCTCGTGTGTATACTCCCGCGAACGCGTTTTCCGCAAGGAAGAGAAGCTTCCTCGGTGAGTATCCGTGACGCACGAAGTTGTAGATAAAGAAATCGTGCAGCTCGTAAGGCCCTACGAGATCCTCGGTTATCTGAGCGATGCTTCCGTCGGCACTTGCCGGAAGAAGCTCGGGACTTACGGGAGTTGCGAGTATGTCTCTGAGAACGCTCGCGAGCAACGTCTTTCCCTCGCTCTCCATAACGCTTGCATAATGTCCTACAAGACATCTGACGAGCGTCTTCGGTATTGAAGCGTTTACACCGTACATAGACATATGGTCTCCGTTATAGGTAGCCCATCCGAGTGCAAGCTCGGAGAGGTCTCCCGTTCCGACCACTATGCCACCGGTCGCGTTTGATATATCCATTATAACCTGGGTGCGCTCTCTTGCCTGGCTGTTTTCATATACGACACTGTGATCGTTTTCATCGTGCCCGATATCCTTAAAGTGACTGCGCACCGATCTTGAGATGTTTACCGTGCGGAAGCTTACGTTGAGCTGCTCACAGAGCTTCTCCGCGTTTCCGCGAGTTCTCTTTGTGGTTCCGAAGCAGGGCATTGTAACTCCGATGATATCCGTTCTCGGGCGGGATAGCAGGTCGATTGCCTTGCACGCTACGATAAGCGCGAGGGTAGAATCAAGACCTCCGGAGATACCGATCACCGCGGTCTTCGCATAAGCTGCCTCCATTCTTCTTGCAAGAGCGTAAGCCTGCATGGAAAGAATGTACTCGGCACGAGCAGTCTTCTCACTTTCATCGGACGGAACGAACGGATATGCATTTATGCTTCTTGTAAGCTTGATGTCCTTTATTTCGTGGTTGAAGGGAATTACCTCAATATCCTTTGAGGGAGTCGAGGAGAACGTATTTACCTTTGCTCTGTCGTGAGCTATTTTGTCAAGGTCTATGTCGGTAACCGTGTAGCACTTGTCCGAAAGAGCAAACGGCTCGGACTCGGCGATGAGACGTCCGCACTCGGCTATCATCCTATGGCCTCCGGATACACCGTCCGTGGTCGATTCACCGTATCCGCACGACGTATATGCATATGCGCATATGCATTTTGAGGACTGTACCGTAACGGCACTTCTTCTCTGCTCGGGCCTGCCTACAGCCTCATCGGAGGCAGAGGGATTGCATATTATATATGCGCCTGCGGAAGCAAGGTCAGCAGACGGGGAAGAGGGAGCGAAAAGATCCTCGCAAATCTCTACTCCGAAGCTGAATCCGTCAAGGTCGTCGGAAGAAAAGATAACGTCGTTTCCGAAGTATACTTCACTGTCTCCGATGACAATATATTCGCCTTCCTCGGGAGCGGAGGAGAAATATCTTCCCTCATAAAGATTGGCGTACATCGGTATGTTCTTCTTGGGAACGAGAGCAAGAAGCTCGCCCGACTTACATACTGCGGCGCAATTGTAAAGCTTGCCGCCGAACGAGAAGGGAAGACCTACGACAACTGCGGCGTCAAGATCCGCGCTGTCATCAAGAAAATCAAAAAGAGAATCAAGTGCTCCGGTGACGAGAGTTCCGTTGAGGAAAAGGTCACCGCAGGAGTATCCGGTTATACAAAGCTCGGGGAACACGATAAGTGACGCGCCCTCGTCTGATATGCTTTTTGCAAGACGTGTTATTTCGTTGGTATTGTATTTGCAGTCCGCTACCCTTACCTTGGGGGTGGCACAAGCAACCTTTACGAATCCGTTTTTCATATGGCATCATCCTCCGAAAAAATTTATCACATATATTATAATCTATTTTTAATCAAAAATCAATACTTTTTCCCGATTTTTTGATCGAATGCACCGTTTGGCGCGATTATACCTGAAAATAGGCAATCAATTTGTTATCTGCGAGAATTGAAAATATAAAACCACATCGCACGTAAAACGAAAGGAACACTATTATGAAAAATCTTGAAAGAAACCTGACCATGCTTTGCGACTTCTACGAGCTTACGATGGCTAACGGTTATTTTAAAAGCGGAATGTCGGATAAGTACACGTATTTTGATGTTTTCTACCGAAACAACCCCGACAACGCCGGATATGCTGTTCTTGCCGGACTTGAGCAGGTGGTTGAATATATAAAGGACCTCCATTTCGATGACGAGGATATAGCATACCTCCGCTCAAAGGGGCTTTTTGACGAGCAGTTCCTTGAATATCTCAAGAGCTTCAAGTTCAACGGCGATATATGGGCTATTCCCGAGGGAACGGTAGTTTTTCCGGGGGAGCCTCTTATGGTAGTGAAGGCAAAGGCGGCAGAGGCACAGTTTATCGAGACCTACGTGCTTATGATGATCAACCACCAGTCGCTTATAGCTACAAAGGCGTGCCGTATCGCAAGAGCAGCCGAGGGAAGAGCTATCAGTGAATTCGGTTCAAGACGTGCGCAGGGCGCGGACGCGGCTATTCTCGGAGCAAGAGCGGCATATATAGGCGGATGTGCGGCTACCGCATGTACGATATCCGATCAGATATTCGGAGTTCCCGCAACGGGTACTATGGCTCACTCGTGGGTACAGATGTTTGACGACGAGTATACCGCATTCAAGACCTACTGCGAGATATACCCGAATAATACAACTCTTCTTGTTGATACCTATAACATACTTGAGAGCGGTGTCCCCAACGCTATTCGTGCGTTCAAGGAGGTACTTCTCCCGAAGGGAATAACAAAGTGCGCTATCCGTATCGACTCGGGTGATATAACGTACCTCTCCAAGAAGGCAAGAAAGATGCTCGACGAGGCAGGCTTTACCGAGTGTAAGATCGTTGCATCCAACTCTCTTGACGAATATATAATCAGAGATCTGACACGCCAGGGTGCACAAATAGACCTCTTCGGCGTTGGCGAAAGCCTTATAACCTCTCGCTCCACTCCCGTATTCGGTGGGGTTTATAAGCTTTGTGCGATAGAGGATGCCGACGGTAACGTTATCCCCAAGATAAAGCTCAGCGAAAATGCGGCAAAGGTAACAACACCTCACTTCAAGAAGGTCTATAGACTCCGCGACAAGGATACCGGAAAGGCGGAAGCAGACCTTATCTGCTTGCACGATGAGATGATAGACGATTCTCAGCCGATAGAGCTCTTTGATCCGGATTGCACTTGGAAACGTAAGACGCTTACAAATTATACCGCCGAAGAGCTTCTTGTTAAGGTGTTTGACGGAGGAAAGCTTGTATACGATCTTCCCACGCTTGATCAGATCAAGGCACGCTGCATAAGAGAGATCGGCGGTATGTGGGAAGAGGTGCTCAGATTCGAGAACCCGCACAACTACTATGTTGACCTTTCTCAGAAGCTGTGGGATATCAAAAACGACCTCATCGTAAAAATGAGACACAGCCACAAGAAATAATAGCGTTATATACGCGTATAAACGC
>JAZSLE010000059.1:0-7742 GCA_045535215.1 Eubacteriales bacterium | reverse complement strand
ACAACGTCTTCGTTAAGACCAAGGTTGAGGATAGTATCCATCATACCCGGCATGGAAGCACGAGCTCCGGAACGAACGGAAACGAGAAGAGGATTCTCTAAATCACCGAACTTCTTGCCGGTTATCTCTTCCATCTTTTCGATATACTCCATGATCTGAGCCTGGATTTCATCATTGATCTTCTTGCCGTCCTCATAATACTGAGTGCAAGCCTCTGTGGAAATTGTGAAACCCTGGGGAACGGGAAGGCCGAGCTTTGTCATTTCAGCAAGGTTTGCACCCTTACCGCCGAGGAGCTCACGCATTGAGCCATTGCCTTCGCTAAAAAGATATACATACTTTTTGGACATCCGATAATACCTCCGAATATATATTTTTGTGATTTTGTTTTCTAATCTCTCCGAGATTGCCACATATTATTATAGCACAGGTTTCCTTTTATTGCTACGCAATATTAGAACTCTTTTGTTAACATAATGTAAATTTTAGTTTTTTTCTGTTTTGAAGCCTCCTTTTCGGTTGACTTTATCGCGTTTTTGGTGTATAATTTTTATTGTTAACAAATAAGATGATATAGGACACGCAATATGAACACTTCAAGAAACAACTCTCCGCAGTCGGTCTCCTTTATAGTCGCCGGGCTCGGCAACTTCGGAAAGGAGTACGAAAACATACGTCACAACACCGGCTTTATCGCCGCTGACGCACTGTGCAAAAGATATTATGCCACACCTGACAGACAGAAATTCAGGTCGATGGTCACCGAAATAAGCATAAGCGGCAAGAAGGTGCTTCTTATGAAGCCTCTCACTTATATGAACGAGTCGGGCGTTGCCATCAAGGAGGCGGCGGCCTTCTACAAGGTTCCCGTAGACAGAATACTCATTCTCGTAGACGACGTAAACCTCGATCCCGGAAAACTCAGAATGAGAAGAAAGGGCTCGGCAGGAGGTCAGAACGGTCTCAAGAGCATAATCGAGCATCTTTCAAGCGATGCATTTCCCCGCATACGTATAGGCGTGGGACAGAAGCCTCATCCCGCATACGATCTTGCGGCATGGGTCCTCTCAAAGTTCACCGTTGCCGACAGAAAGGCTGTCGACGCCTCGCTTGACCGCGTGTGCGATGCAGTTGAAAGAGTAATTGCCGGAAACGTTGACGAAGCCGTAATGTTATGTAACACCAACCCGCAATAAAGGAGCTATATGACTGAAAAAGCATTAAACCTCCCTTCCCTTCCGGTTACCGTCTTTGACTCGGACAAGGATTTCTCGGGATTTCTCGAGCTGCTCACCTCACAGCGCAAGGCAAAGCGAAGATACCCGATCCTTGTAACCGGTCTGTGCGACGGAGCACAGGACGCGTTTCTCATCTCTTCAATAAAGAGGACCGAGGGACCCTCTCTCGTCATATGTGCAAATGAGCGCGATTGCAGAAAAAAAGCCGAAGCGATGATCCGTTTCGGTCTGCGAGCAGGCTTTTACACCACGAGAGACTTGAATTTTTATAACGTTGTTGCCTCCCGCGACTATGAGCACGAGAGGCTTAAGGTGCTTTACGGGATAATGAGCGGCTACTTTGACGCAATCGTTACCACGCCCGACGCACTGCTCGGATATACACTCTCTCCGAGCGAGCTCGAAGTTTCCACCGTCCGGCTCACTCTCGGCGAGGAGGAATCACTCGACGAGCTTTGCGAAAGGCTTCTTATCGCAGGCTACACAAGAACGGACACAGTAGAGGGCATAGGTCAGTTTGCGCAAAGAGGCGGCATACTTGACGTATTTCCCGCATTCTTCGAGGGAAACGGGGAGATGTTCGGAAACACTCCGGTAAGAATAGAGTTCTTCGGGGACGAGATAGACCGAGTAGTTACGTTCGATCCCGAGAGTCAACGCTCGCTCACCGCTCTTGATACGGTGGTAATACCTCCCGCGAAGGAGCTTATAATAACGAATGAAAAAAGAGAGCGCATCAAAAACGAAATACGCGCACAAATAAAGCGTGCAAAAAAGCCGGAGGCGAAGGAAGCGCTTCGCGCAGAGCTGTCCGTATGCGAAACCGGTGGAGATATCTGCTTTGCCGACAAATATATAACCTCCGTACTCCCGATGAGAAGTACCGTTCTCGACCATCTTGTGCTTTGTCCGTGTGTATACTCGTTCGAAAGCGCTGCAATAAAGGATAGACTCGAGGCTTCGCTGAAACGAATATGGCAGGATGCAGAGAGTCTTATCGAGAATGAGCTTATATCCCCCGGAAATGCCGACTACTTCGCACCCAAGGAAAGAATAGACAAATTCCGCAATGAAAACGTTTGCGTTAACGTTGAATCCTTCTCACAGGCAGGCGGCGGAGAAAAGCTCGGCGGATATATGAGCTTCCGCACACGTCATACCGCCTCCTACGAGGAAAGCTATTCTCTTCTCAAGGAGGATATAGACGGATATCTGCAATCGTCGTACGCTGTTGCGGTAATAAGTGAAAACGAAAGCACCGCTAACGTGCTGTCTACTCAGCTTGAAAACGACGGATATATTCTTTCGTCCGACCCGACTCCGCAAAAAGGAACGGTCACGGTAATATACGATACTTACATCGCTCCCTTTGAGCTCTCATCGTCAAAATTCGTAATACTTTCCACCCTTCCCGGTGAAAGACGCGCCCGTCCCGGTGCTTCTGCCGCAGTCACGCTTAAAAAGCGCAGAGGCGGCGGAGACAGAATATCCGCATTCACCGAGCTTAAGGAAGGCGACTACGTCGTTCACGAGAATTACGGAATAGGTATCTATTGCGGCATTGAAAAGATGACCTCTAACGGAATATCAAGAGATTACATCAATATAAAATATTCGGGAACCGACAGGCTCTACGTTCCCATGGACAAAATAGACCGCCTTTCAAAGTATATAGGCGGAAGCTCGGACGAAACAAGCGTAAAGCTCTCCAAGATAGGAACGAACGAGTGGAGCAAGACCACCGCAAAGGCTAAGGCAAGCGCCAAGGAGATCGCAAAGGATCTTATAAAGCTATATGCGGAAAGAGCGCGGAAGCCCGGATTCGCCTTTCCCGAGGACGACGACTACCAGAAGAGCTTTGACAACGCGTTTGAATACGAGCCTACCGTAGCGCAGCTGGATGCTATCGAGGACATAAAAACAGATATGCAGATGAGTAAGCCTATGGACAGACTTCTCTGCGGAGACGTCGGATTCGGAAAGACCGAAATTGCATTACGCGCGGCATACAAGGCGATACTCGGCGGAAAGCAAGTCGCGATACTCGTTCCGACAACGATACTCGCGCTTCAGCATTTCAACACCGCGAACGCGAGAATGCGCCCGTTCCTTGTAAACGTTGAAATGATATCCCGCTTTAGAAAGCCGAAGCAGCAGGCAGAGATACTGAGAAAGCTGAGACGCGGAGAGATAGATCTTCTCATCGGAACGCACAGGCTTCTCTCCTCCGACGTTGAATTCTCCGACCTCGGTCTTCTCATCGTTGACGAGGAGCAGCGCTTCGGTGTAAAGCAGAAGGAGAGAATAAAGCAGATAAGCTCGGGCGTGGACGTCCTGACTCTTTCGGCTACTCCCATTCCGCGTACGCTCAATATGGCGCTCGGCGGAATACGCGACATATCAGTTCTTGACGAGGCACCGGGAGAGAGACTTCCGGTACAAACCTACGTGCTTGAGCACGACGACGCCATAATAGACGACGCAATACGCCGTGAGCTCCGTCGCGGAGGTCAGGTATTCTATCTTTTCAACACCGTAGACACGATATCGGCGGTGGCGAAGCGTCTTTCCGAGACCTTCCCCGAGGCACACATAGTTTACGCCCACGGAAAGATGGAGAAGGAGGAGCTTGAGCGCATATGGGCGGAAATGATGATGGGTGACATAGACATCCTTATCAGCACCACCATCATAGAAACGGGTGTTGATATCCCAAACGCAAACACGCTTATAGTTGAAAACGCACACAATCTCGGTCTTTCACAGCTCCATCAGCTGAGAGGACGAGTCGGACGCTCAACAAGACGCGCTTACGCTTATTTCACCTTCCCGAAGCATCGTGCGATATCCGAGATAGCATCAAAGAGACTTGGTGCGATAAAGGAATACGCGCAGTTCGGTGCAGGCTTCAAGATAGCTATGCGCGACCTTGAGATACGCGGCGCGGGCAACCTTCTCGGAAGCGAACAGCACGGACATCTCAACGCGGTCGGATACGAGTTGTTCATAAAGCTTCTCAAGGAGGCCGTGCTTGAGGAAAGAGGAGAGGCTATCATCGAGAAGAACGAATGCATAGTAAACCTCGACTTCAACGCATATCTCCCCGAAAAGTACGTCAACGCTCCCGCATCAAGAATGTCGCTGTACAAGAAGATAGCACTTATCCGTTCACGCGAGGACATCTCGGACATAACCGACGAGCTTTGCGACAGATTCGGCGATCTTCCGAAGGAGGCAGACAATCTCATATACATTGCGTACATGAGAGCGCTTGCATCCGCTATAGGACTCAAGAGCATTCGCGGCGACTCGCGCATAATGCATATCGTATTCGATCCCGAAACGTTTGACTTCGATGTGTGGATGGAGCTGTCTGACGAGATAGAAAAGGACATTCGTCTTTCCATCACGTCAAACGATACGTTAAAGGCAATAATACGCAAGCCGGAGGACGCGATATCTCAAGTTAACAAAATGTTTGAAAAATACTTCGAAATATTAAAAAAACGCACTTGACTGTGCGAGAGAAATAAGTTACAATATAACTAGACAAAAAAATAGAGGACGGAATACAATGAAATTCTTAAAAAAAGCGATATCCATTCTTCTTCTCGTGGCATTGCTCTGCCCTATGCTTGCATCGTGCGGCAAAAATCTCGGAACTCCCATAATGAAGCTCGGAGATGCATACGTCACCGAGAATATGCTTGAATTCTGGCTTTCAAGATACAAGGCATACTTTGTTGAATACTATATGAACGGAACCGATAACAAGGCGTTCTGGAACGAGCTTGTTCCCGATTCCGATAAGACGTGGAACGAGACATTCACCGCGTTTATCGTTGATAACGCGAAGACCTACGTTGCTTCTCTCTATCTTTTTGACGAGCTCGGGCTTTCTCTCTCGGACAGTGTTGTAAAAGAGATAGACGACGAGATCCAGGAGCTTATCGATGGTCAGGCAGACGGCAATAAAAACGAGTTCAACGAGATACTTTCACAGTACGGTGCGAATATCGACATTTTACGTGAGATATACATAATGGAGGCAAAGATAGATTTCCTTCAGAAGTATCTCTACGGTGAAAACGGTATCGAAAAGATATCCACCTCCGCAAAGGATAAGTACTACGAGGACAACTACATCCGCTTCAAGCACATCTTCCTCTACACGGGCAGAAGACCTACTGTAGACGATAAGGGTGAATACGTATACGACGACAAGGGCTACGTAAAATACCGCACTATGACGTCCGAGGAGGATGCTGCTGCGGAAGATATGGCACAAAAGATCTTCGAGGGTCTCACAACGGGCGGTCTCAGTGAGGAAAAGCAGCTCACCGAATTTGAGGACCTTCTCGATATATACTGTGAGGACATCGCAGCAGCAGACGAATATCCGAACGGCTTCTATCTCACGGAGTCGTCAAGCTACGTCAAGGAGGTTCTTGACGCTGTATGCGAGATGAAGGTCGGCGAGATCCGCATTGTAAAATCAAGCGTAGGAATCCACGTTATCAGAAGATACGAGCTTGACGAAAAAGGATACTCGGCGAAGGAAAACACAGACTTCTTCACAGACTTCGAAAGCAGCATTATCGCAAAGACCTTCAATGCTCGCCTCGAGGAATACAAGAAGCTCATAGAGGTTGACGAGGAGCGCGTCGCCACTTACAACCTCAAGGACGCAAACGCCAACTATTCATATTAATATATGTCGATCATTCCGGCACTATATTGGGTGAAAGCCTTATCAGTGCCGGAATATTTATTACCGACATTATGCCCATGGAGGTGTCCGCCGCAAGAAGTACAGCTTCGCCGCTGACGTACGGAGAAACACCCGTAAGTACGACGTACGTCGTTATAAAGAGCGCGTTTACGAGCGCTCTTTTCTTTTTGTCCTTAAAGAGAAAGGATACGCACTCATTGCCGTATCCCGCAAAGCATATCAGCGTCGCATATCCGAACACGGCGATACATATACATATAAGTAAAGAGGATACGCTTCCCCCCGATCTCTCAAATGCGGATATCGCGGTATGCACGTCGTTTTCTCCGACAAGCTCCGCACCTGACGTAAGCAGAGCAAGCGCGGTGACTGTGCACATTATCACCGTATCCGCAAGGACCTCCGCAATCCCCATGCATCCCTGCTTGTGCGGAGCAGCGTTCGGGTCGGTAGCGTGTGCAGTCGCAGAGCTTCCGCAGCCTGCCTCGTTCGATAAAAGTCCGCGCATTATACCGCACCGCATGCATTCGGTGAACATAAAGGCGCCCACTCCGTATATCACGCCCTCTCCCGCAAATGCTCTATTGAATATTTCCGAGAGGGCAAGCGGAATCCTTTCCGCATTTAAGATAATAATAAATGCTGCCGTGACAAGATACACTGCGCTCATTATCGGAACCGTCTTGTTGGTTATAGCGGATATTTTATGTATCCCTCCGATAACGGATACCGCGACGAGTAATGCAAGAGCCAACGAAACGGCAAGGCTCACGTTTTCGGGAAGGAAGTAGGATACACCGGTCACGACTGCGCTTGCCTGCAGGATGCATCCCGTCGCAAGCGAGTTTACAACAAAGCAGAGGCAAAACATCACGGAAAGGAGCCCTCCGCATTTTCCGAAAGCCTCCCTTATATATACGTATGCTCCTCCGTGGGCTTTGTTCCCCGTTCTTCTGCGCGTCTTTACCGCCATATACGCCTCCGCGTATTTCAGATAGGATGCAATAATTGCGCTTAGTATCATCCAGAGCACCGATCCTGCGCCTCCGAGACGTATTGCATTTACGACACCTACAACGTTACCTACGCCGAGAGTACCCGCGAGAGCAAGGTTCAGGCTCTTGAAGGAGCCGTCTCCGTCCTTGAGTGTTTTCAGAAATCGCAAAGGAGATCGCAACGCAAAAAAGCGCAATCTGAATGCAAAATATATACCGCCCGTAATTATCGCTCCCGGAACTATAAGACCTACAAAAACCATTATCACGCTATTTCACCCACCCTCTTTGCTATGTTTACAAATATATGTGTGATGTGTTAATTATATGTTAAATGCAGAACAAAGCACTTGATTTTTAACCTTGAAATGAGTAAAATATATATTGTGTTAGCACTCATGCACTTAGAGTGCCAAAAGCGTAAAAAGCTATTACAAAATTTACAAAGGAGGATAGAGTTATGACTATCAAACCGTTGCACGATAAAGTCGTTCTTAAAATGGTAGAGGCAGAGGAAAAGACCAAGTCCGGTCTTATACTTACCGCATCCGCACAGGAGAAGCCCCAGTATGCAGAGGTTGTTGCGGCAGGCCCCGGAGGAATGGTTGACGGAGTAGAGGTCGTTATGAGCGTAAAGCCCGGCGACAAGGTCATGACATGAATGTTTTCCGGTTCAGAAGTTAGGATGGACGGCGAGGATTACTCCATAGTTTAGGTGTCCGATATTCACGCTATCATTGAATAACAAGTTTAGTAATTATTTAAGATTTATCTAGG
>JAZSLE010000150.1:0-2648 GCA_045535215.1 Eubacteriales bacterium | reverse complement strand
GCAAATCCGTTACTTATGATAGATTTGAGCTCCTTTTCAAGTCTGTTTGAAACGATCTCGGGAAGCGGATCTCCGTAAAGGCTCTTCGCCTTGACGTAGCATCTTTCCTGAAGCTCCTCCTCCGCGCCCTCCATCTTAGGCGTAAAGGTACCCTCGGGGATAGGACGGACAACGCCTATCATATCGTTTATGAGGTTCGTATTGGTTACGACGACCTCGTATGCCGCCTCCTCACCGAGATAAGCAAACTCCTCAAGCATCTCCTCTGTCGTACGGAAATAAATTCCTACGTCCTTATCAAAATCCTTGAACTTTTGTCCCGCAAGGAGTATCTTTCTGTATATCTCATCCTCCTTGTTGAGGAAGTGAGCATCGCACGTAGCGACTACCGGCTTTGAATACTTCTTACCGAGCTCGTATATCTTTCGGTTGAGCTCACGGAGTGCCTCGTCGTCCGCTACCGTCCCCTCTGCTATCAGGAATCGGTTGTTGCATATAGGCTGTATCTCAAGATAATCGTAGAAGTTGACTATCTGCTCTATCTCGCTCTCGTTTCTGTTTTCAAGAACGGCTCTGAAAAGCTCGCCCGCCTCACATGCCGAGCCTATTATAAGTCCCTCACGGTGCTTTATCAGCACACTTTTCGGAATTCTCGGGTTTCTGTGATAGTAGTCAAGATAGCTCATGGATATGAGCTTATACAAGTTCTTAAGCCCTACCGCATCCTTTACGAGAATGATTTGGTGGTACGCCTTCTGCTTTGTCGCAGAAGCATTTCCGCCCATGATGTCGTTGATATCTATTACCTTTGCGGCTCCATACTTGTCAAGCAGCTGTCTCATCTTGAAGAAAATGTTCGCAAGTATCTCCGCATCGTCAACGGCACGGTGATGGTGGAAATCGTCAAGCTCGTAGAATTTCGCAAGAACATCAAGCTTGTGGCTCTTAAGCTCGGGATTAAGGAAGCGCGAAAGCGACACAGTATCGAGATACGCGTTGTTGAACTTAAGACCGAGAGTTATTGACGCCTGTCTCACAAAGCTCGTATCGAACGACGCGTTATGGGCTATAAGCAATCTGTCACCGACGAAATCAAGAAATTCCGGCAGTACCTTGTCTATTGTTTTCGCATCCTTTACGTCATCATCTGTTATCGACGTAAGATTCGTTATTTCATCGGGAATGTGCATCTCGGGATTAACGAAGGCTGAAAATCTCCTTACTATCTCGTATCCCTTGATCATTACCGCGCCTATTTCTATTATCTTGCAGGTAAACGGTGAAAGTCCGGTGGTCTCAAGGTCGAATACAACGAATTCATCGCTGAAGGTTCCGTCATACTTTCCGCTTACGGCGCCTGCCATATCGTTTACGAAGTATGCCTCCATTCCATATATGACCTTCATCTTGAGTTTTTCCGCCGCAAGCATTGCCTCGGGGAATCCCTGAACGTTTCCGTGGTCGGTGATAGCGACTGCGGGATGCCCCCACTTATGAGCTACCGCCACCGCCTTGTCCGGCGGTATAAGTGCATCCATACTTGACATCTGCGTATGAAGATGCAATTCAACTCTCTTTTTTGGTGCGTTGTCTTTCCTTGAGAGCTCCTTTATCTTCGCTATACCCTCAGGTGTGATAAGAGTATCTCCGTTTTTGGTATCCTGCTTTGTTTTTCCGTATACCGCAACGGTACCGCCCTTACCGATAGCGCCCTTTATAGCCTTCATCGTATCCTCGTCGGCATTGTACATTCTTGCCTCTATAGAGGCGTTGCCGTCGCTGAGAAAGAAGGTTATGGCAAAGGAATCTCCGTTTCTCGATGCCTTTTCCTCAAAGTTAAAGGTGTTTCCGATAACGCAAACGGTTCTTCTCTTCTCGTTGAGCACGGAGGAGACAGACACCGGAAGAAGCTTGAATTCCTTACCCCAGAGATGCTCCGGCTCGGATATATCAAACATACCGCAGCCTATCTTTACCGTACCGTCCTCGGATATTTCAGCCTCGCAGTTTTCGTCAAATACCGACGATATTCTCGTAAGATCGGGGTTCACTTCAACTGCAGTCTCGTTCTTTTGTGTAAAGGACGCCTTCGCTTCATGCTCTTCATAAAGCTTTGCGCTTTCGTCCGCCTGTCTTGTGAGCATCTCCATAAGCGCGCGTCTTGATTCCTCCGCCTCGGCTACTCCCTCGGCATCCGAATGTATCTCAACGTTAACGTCTATCGAAAACTCGCTCTTTATTACCTCGGATATCTTCTTTGGTATACTGTCGTCCTTCAGATACTCGACCCCCGAATTCTCAAACGGGATATAAAACTTCAAAACGCCGCTGCCGTACAGATGCTTTGCGTTGGAAAGGAATCCGCGTGCCGCGATCTTTCCTCTGCGCTCGCATTCCTTGACGAGCTCCGGAATGTATGCATCACAAAAAAGCTCACTCGGATATACCGTCATTATCTGCGCACTGTTAAGCTTGTACGCTTCACGTATACCCAGCTCTATCTCGGATATGAGTGCCTTCGGCACGAGCGTATCCATTTGTGCCTCTATTCTGAGTATTCGCAGATCCTTGTCGGCGAGTATTGAAAACGACGTAACGCTGTCAAAAAACTCGGCGTCTACCGGTCTTGCTTTATACTGTGAAAGCTT
>JAZSLE010000092.1:0-15395 GCA_045535215.1 Eubacteriales bacterium | reverse complement strand
CCCTTGGAGATCGTGCCTTCAAGAAGCTTGTTTGCAATTTCATCCTCAATAAGACGAACTATGGCGCGTCTCAGAGGTCTTGCTCCGTATTGCTTATCAAAGCCTTCCTTTGCAATGAATTTTATCACACTTTCGGTGAAGGATATCTCTATTCCCATAGCGGTTATTCTATCCTTTACCTCACCGAGCATAAGCTCTGCTATCCTTTCGATTGTGTCTTCCTTGAGAGAATCGAAAACGATAACCTCGTCGATTCGGTTTATAAATTCGGGTCTGAAGGTCCTCTTGAGTGCTTCAAGAGAGCGCTTTGACGCGTCGCTGTCACTATCCTTACTTTCACTGCTTATAAATCCGAGCGACGGCTTGTTTTCGGTATATGAGGCTCCGAGGTTTGACGTCATAATGATTACGGTATTTCTGAAGTCAACGCGACGTCCCTGAGAGTCCGTGAGGATACCGTCGTCAAGCACCTGCAGAAGGATGTTGAATACGTCGGGATGAGCCTTTTCTATCTCGTCAAGCAATATTACCGAGTAAGGCTTGCGTCTTACCTTTTCGGTGAGCTGTCCGCCTTCCTCGAATCCGACGTAGCCCGGAGGTGATCCGATAAGCTTTGATACGCTGTGCTTTTCCATATATTCGGACATGTCAAGGCGTATCATGGAGTCGGTCTTTCCGAAGAGTGAATAAGCGAGAGCCTTTGTAAGTTCTGTTTTTCCTACTCCCGTGGGACCGAGAAAGATGAATGAGCCGATAGGCCTACAGGGGTTTCTAAGTCCCGTTCTGCCTCTTTTTACGGATCTTGCGACCGCCTCGCAGGCTTTATCCTGGCCGAGCACTCGGGATTTAAGGTCTTTTTCCAGGTTGAGAAGCTTTTCACTCTCATCAAGCAGTATTTTGCTTACCGGTATGCCGGTCCATTGCATTACAACGTCGGCAATATCGTTTTCGGTGAGAACGTCCTCCTTTGTGCTTTTTTCCGTATCCCACTTTTTTGTAAGATCATCAAGCTCTGCCTTGAGTACGCTCTCCTTATCTCTGAGTTTCGCTGCTTGCTCAAAGTTTTGTGCTATGACTGCCTCTTCCTTTTCTCCGTTTACCGATTCTATCTCCTTTTCGATCTCCTTGATCCTCGGAGGGGGAGTGAGGTTGTTTATTTTCACCTTGCTTGCCGCCTCGTCAATAAGGTCGATAGCCTTATCGGGCAAAAATCTGTCGGATATATATCTTACCGATAATTCCACCGCAGCCCTTACAGCTTCCGCTGTTATTTTTATGCTGTGATGTGCCTCATATTTATCCTTCAGGCCTTCAAGTATCTTGACCGTGTCCTCCTTTGAAGGCTCACCTACGGTGATCGGTTGAAAGCGTCTTTCAAGTGCGGCATCCTTTTCTATATATTTGCGGTATTCGGATATGGTCGTCGCGCCTATTACCTGAAATTCGCCTCGTGAAAGCGCGGGCTTTATGATGTTTGCGGCGTCAAGAGCGCCTTCGGCCTCTCCTGCGTGGACTATCATATGGATCTCGTCGATAAAGATTATGATATTTTGATTTTTCTTTACCTCCTCCAATATGTTTTTGAGTCTTTCCTCAAATTCTCCGCGATACTTTGAGCCTGCTATAAGGCTTGCAAGGTCAAGGGTAAATACGGTCTTTCCCTTGAGCATGTCGGGAACGTTACCGTTTGCGATGCGCTGCGCAAGGCCTTCGGCTATAGCGGTTTTACCGACTCCGGGCTCTCCTATAAGGCAAGGGTTGTTTTTCGTCCTTCGTGAGAGTACCTGGATAACTCTTTGGGTTTCTCCGTCACGTCCGATGATGGGGTCAAGCTTTCCCTCGTGCGCAAGTGCTGTGAGATCGCGTCCGTAGCTTGCAAGCGTTGGAGAATCCTCAAGCGCTTTGCTTGTCTTTTTGCTTTTTACCGCTCCGGTAGCCTCGGAAGCATCGCTGCCTGCACTGAGGTATGAGTATATTTCTTTAACTATATCGGGAATACGGCATCCTATATTGTCGAGTATGAGGCAAGCTACAGAATCGCTTTCCTGGAGAAGAGCCAACAAAATATGCTCTGTACCTATATATCTTTGATTGAATTTTTGAGCAAGATATGCACTGCCTTCAATTACCTTTTTGCATCTCGGCGTCATATCGTGAGAGCTTACACTGCTTTCACTTCCGCGGCCTACTATATTCAAAATTTCATTGTTTACTTTATCGAAGGATGCGGCGTATTTATTTAATATTTTTGCTCCTGCGCTTTCGCCTTCATTCAGGATACCGAGCAAAAAATGTTCGGTGCCAATATACGAGTGTCCGAGCTGTTTTGCGAGAAGAACCGAAGAATTAAGCGCGTTTTGGGCTTTTTTACTGAACGAAATATTCACTTGAATCAATCCTTTCTTTGTTATTTGCTTACGTGATCAGCCTCAAATAGCTCCCTAAGATATTTTGCTCGGAATATGTCGCGCGATGTATCGTCGTTAAGCTCCTCGCTTGAAAGAAGGGAAAGCGTGTTGGGAAAAGAATTCTCAAAGGCTGTATCCAAATAGCTTTTATCCACGTCTATTATATTGAGGTTTGCTCCCAGTCTTACCGTGGAAAGCAGGGTCTGTGCTTCCTTTGATGACATCATATGAGCATATTTCAGTGTGCCGAGCGCTCTCATACATTTATCTGTAAGAGCCTCCTTGGCGGAAAGAAGGAGGGCATTTTCGTGCTCTTCTTCCTTTTTTGAAAGAGAATCGACCACCTTTTCGACACGGTCTATTATTTCATCCTCGCTTATTCCGAGGGTGACGTTGTTTGATATCTGATACATATCTCCGATCGAGGCGCTTCCTTCACCAAAAACGCCGCGTACCGTCATTCCGAGACGCGCAAGCTCTGCGGAATATGCGGATATCGATCTGTCGTTAAGGGTAGTGGGAAGAAACATCATAACCGAAGCTCTCATACCCGTTCCGACGTTGGTGAGACATTTGGTTATATAGCCGTAGGTGGCGTCAAAGGCGAAGTCGATCTTCTTTGCGATAAGTTCCTCCGCCTTTGTTGCCAAAGAAAGTGCGGCCTTGAGGTCGTTGCCTCGCACAAGTGCCTGTATTCTTATATGATCTTCCTCCCCGACCATTATAGCAACGCTTTTATCTTCGTTCATAAATAGGGCGTTCCTCTTTTTTGAGCTTATAAAGTCGGGGCTTACTATGTGCATCTCCACGTAGGAGAGCTTTTTCTTTTTCGGAAGCGAAGGGAAATTTATATACGTGTATTCGTTTCCGAGTGCGCCCTTTACCTTATCTATAAGAGATATCATTTCCTCATCGGTCATTCTGTCGGAGAAGGGAAGTCCGTTGACGTTTCTTGCCAATCTGACTCTTGAGGATATGCAGTATTTATCATTAGTTTTCATAGTTATCCTCCTTTTCCAACTCCTTCAGTTTGTCTCTCAGGATAGCGGCGTCCTCGTAGCGCTCCTCCGATATGGCAATACCAAGCTCCTTTTTCAGCTTTTCGTATTCGTTTTCCTCAGATTTCACCTCTGATATTTCTTTTTCGGGTCTGTCGTTTCCTTTGGCAGGGCTTTCCTCAGTCTTTATATAAGACGGTGTTCGTCCTACGTGTTTTGCGGAGCCGTGTATCGCTTTTAGCACGGAGGATATGTCTTCTTTGAAGAAATTATAGCATTCTCTGCACAACTCTACCTTACCGCTTTTGATCTCCGCGGCAGACGCGCTACATACCGGACATCTGCGTACTGTCGACGTGAAGGATGGACCTGCATTTGAGAGAAACAAAGAGGACGGAAACATCATTTCCTGAAAGAAATTTCCAAATCCCTCATTGTAGTGCTTTGCATGATCGTGCTTGGCTTTACATTCATCGCAAAGCGCGATCGAGTGGGTCTTCCCGTTTATAGTTTCGGTATAAAAGAAGGTGGCAACGTTTTTATTGCAATTTTGACATAACATTTTATCGTCCTCCTTTTTGGATTTTAGTGCATTATTGAAAGTATCATGTGCTTGAAAACGGATGCTCTTGTTATATCACGCGCACCCTTGGGGAGTACGCTCAAGGATGAATTCGAAAGAGCACCGCCTATCATAAGTGCTTCTCTTGGGGTTATTATCTCCTGACCGAGAAGGTTGTTTACGTAAGCTATTGCCTCGTTTTCGGTTATTGCATCACCAATAGCGTAAAAGAAATGCATAAGGTATTCGTTTTTGTGCATTTGCTTTCTCACTATTCGTATACCGCCGCCGCCACCCTTTCGGCTTTCGATTATGTAGCCCCTCTCCGGAGTGAATCGTGAGGTTATTACGTAGCTTATCTGGCTCGGGACACAGCCTATTTTATTTGCCATTTCATTTCGCTTTATCTCAAGGTCTCCACCGCTTTCATTGAGCATTTCCTCTATTATTTGTGCAATATAATCAGCAAGCATTTTTACACCTCCAAAATAATTTGACTTTGTTTGACTTCACGATTATATTATACACCAAAAGTCAAACAAAGTCAAAGTCAAACAAAGTCAAACAAGCATCAAGAAGTGCTTTGACATCCGATCAGAGCCGTTTAGAGGTAAAAATCAATATTATTTCGCCGTTTTTTACGAGTTTTTAAATTAGCTGTTGTTGCGCTGTATTACGTTGAAATCCTCGGAAAGTCGGTTCCACGTTTGTCTATCGACGCTACCTGTGACGGGAAGAAGATTTATTTTCTGATAGCTTGAAATGAAGTTTTCCTTAGATTTATCGTATACGCCGTTTTTTTCAAGTGAGTATTCATCAAAGATATCGGTGTAAATCGTGGCTATTTCTTCTATGATTATCTCAAGTATGGATACGAGGGTATTATTGTCTCCTAATTTTATCTCGTAATCACTCGGGCGGTCAAAAAATGGGGAAATGCTTCCTGCGCTCGAATTGTCTGAAATACTTTTTTGGTATTCGCTATACAGCATATCCCACGTGATTCGGTCTACCGTGCCGTTTGACGGAAGGCCGTTTGACTTTTGGAATTCCATTACTCCTTTGCGCGTATGTTCGCCGTATATTCCGTCTATCGGGATCTTATTTATCTGTTCATCACGGTGGAGTATTTGTCTTAGATATCTTTGAATGCTTATTACCGCGTTTTTATAGGTTGATTCCTGTCGTTCGCTCATATAAGTCTCCTATTCGCCTCCGACCTCAAATCCGGGGAATTGTCCGTCGGATATAAGTCTGCCGTTGTAAAGATCGCTGTATATTCCGGTTATCGTGTTCCAAGTAACTGCATTTACACGCCCGGTTACCGGAAGTCCGAATATTCGTTGAAAGGATATGACCGCTTCTCTCGTTCGGTTGCCGAAATAGCCCGTCACGGGAAGCGACGGTATCTCGGTATAGGTCTGTGCTATAAAATTGAGATAGTTTTGTAACGTTCCTACTTCGTCCGAGTCGCTCCCGAGCCCGAGAGTAACGCCCTGAAACGGCACGGTGGTTCCTTCGGTATATTCGCTTGGGATCGTTGATATTATTCCGAGATATGCTTTGTATACCGCATCCCACGTATTTTCACCTACTATTCCGTCCTGAGTAAGGCCGAACGTAGCCTGCGCGGAGATCACCGAATTCTTTGTGCTTTCGCCGAATATTCCATCTATGGTGATAGGCAGTATGGTGACGTAAAATCCGGAAAGATAACTCAGATAATATTGGAATACGCTTACGCTGTCTCCGGTATCGCCTTCCTGTAATATGTTCGGAAGCTCGTCGGACACCTCTTCAAAGCGTATACCCTCGGAATTCAGCTCGTTCAGTCGCTTTACGCTGTTGTATATATACTGTATCGCATACCATGTAGATCTTCCAACAATGCCGTCGTCCAAAAGGCCGAATATACGCTGAAATTCCTTGACCGCGTCCTCGGTATCATAAGAAAAGACACCGTTTTCTTCTGCAATTTTGGGAATAGCGGGGTAATTTGACGATATTCTGTTCAATCGGATCTGTATTGTGCGAACACTGTCGTTGCTTATTCCTGCGCGGAGCGGTATTTGAGGTGCAGAGCTTATCGTCCCTCCTATCGGGACGTTTCTTACGATGTCGATGTCGCTTCCGTAATAATTTGTTAGTATCTGATAAGGCGTAAAGCCCGCATTTGCGAGATCTACGGTTCCCCACTGTGAAAGCCCGTTGCAGGATACCGTTGTGCCGTTACAGTACTGTGCAAAAAGCGGTTCAACGCTTCCTCTTCGCCGTATATAAGAATCGAATATGTCGCCTACGATACGTCGTATATTTTCAAAAATATCGCGTCCGTAAACGAAATACTGATCTATCGCCGTGGAATTGGTTATGTCAAAATCGTATCCTCTGATCCTATAATATTCGGTATATATTCTATTGAGAGCAAAGGATATCTGGGCGTATATATTTGCGCGAAGGGCACTTTCCGGCCACGTGGGGAATATTTCGCTTGAAGCGACGTTCATTATGTATTCGGGAAAAGATACCCTTACGTTTCTTGCATCAGAGTCGGGAGGACCGAGATGAACTGTTATAAAATCCGGTATAATTGGTTGGTTTGGCATATCTGCTCCTTTCTTTGATCTCTTCAACCGTTGAGCTGATTTTCTTCCGTGTTGAAAAGAAGTGCTTCCGAATAATCGTGTATAAAGTTCCTATCACTGTCCGAGCGTGGGATCATTTTAGTATCCTGAATGGAAACTATTGTGTCAAATATAGGAACTGATGAAAAGTTCATATCGCGGTATCCCGAGTATCTGACATCTATTGTGACGATCCCATACGGACGTACGTCTCCCGGAACTGTGGACAGCTCCTTTTCGGGAACCGAAACCGAAACCGTTGCAGTGTTTCCCGAGCGGTCGGTGCGCAGATTATAGAGCAGAGCACCGGTGTCTCCGTCGTATATTGTAACGAGGGCGTTTTGCAAGGGAATTGCTTCATCTGCGGTACTTACCTTAACCGTAAGATAACCGGTCCCGCCTTTTCCTTCAGGCGGAATCCGATCTTTTTGCAAGTCAGAGTCCATTTCAGATCTCCTTTCATGTTAAGAGTTTTTGTAGAAGGGGTAGTTCTAAATTAATTATATGCAAATTTAAGCTTTTATGTATCAAAAAATATTGACATCGTAAGGATTTTGTGATATAATACTGATATTATTCGATTCATTCTATTATATTGAATACCGAATTTAACGGAGGTCTGACATGTTTGAAATAAAGAAAAAATATCCTCTTAACAAGGATACTGATTATATGGCTGTTTACGCCCCGAAGATAGCTGCAAAGGCAAAGCCCGGACAGTTTATAATTATAAGAGCAAATGAAACTGCGGAGAGAATACCGCTTACTATAGCCGACTACGATCCTGCTGAGGGAACGGTAAGCGTTATATTCCAAAAGATAGGAAAGTCCACAAAGCTTATCGGTATGATGAACGAGGGAGACAGCTTGCTTGATTTTGTAGGCCCTCTCGGGACCCCCTCTGATTTTGACGGCATGACAAAGGTGGCGGTAATAGGCGGAGGACTCGGATGTGCTATTGCTTATCCGCAGGCAAAGTATCTTAACGATCACGGAGTATACGTTGATATAGTAGCCGGCTTCAGAAATAAGGATCTTGTTATCCTTGAAAACGAGATGAAGGCTGCTTGCCGCAATCTTTACGTTATGACGGATGACGGCTCTTACGGAGATAAGGGACTCGTTACCGATAAGCTTCGCACGCTTATTGACAGCGGCGTAGGATACGATGCCGTAATAGCTATCGGTCCTCCCATAATGATGAAGTTCGTTGCAAAGCTCACGAAGGAATACGGAATAAAGACTATCGTAAGCATGAACCCCATTATGATAGACGGAACGGGAATGTGTGGCGGATGCCGTGTTACCGTTGGCGGAGAGATCAAATTTGCCTGCATAGATGGACCCGATTTCGACGGTCACCAGGTTGATTTTGACGAGCTTATAAGACGTAACAGAATGTACGTTGAGCAGGAGCGTGAGGCTTCCTGCAACTTGTTCAAGAAAATCCCCAACGTTGATTGAGCAACTTTATACGAGGTGTTATTATGGCTAATATGCAAAAAGAAAAAACAAAGATGAAGGAGCTTGAGCCCTCATACAGAGCCAGGTGCTTTGAAGAGGTTGCTTGCGGATATACCGAAGAGGAAGCTATAAACGAGGCTAAGCGTTGTCTTAACTGTAAAAACCGTCCGTGCGTGTCGGGATGCCCCGTAGGAGTAAGAATACCCGATTTTCTCGCTAAGGTCGCCGAGGGTGATTTTGAGGGCGGATACAAGGTGATAACCGCTACAAACGCATTGCCCGCCGTTTGCGGAAGAGTTTGCCCGCAGGAATCTCAGTGCGAGGGTAAATGTGTCCGCGGAATAAAGGGCGAAAGCGTTTCTATCGGAAGGCTCGAAAGATTCTGTGCCGATTATCATATGAAGTATTCAACTGAAGCGGTGACGTCTACCGTTTCTGAGGACGCCCCTGCCGTTGCTATTATCGGATCCGGACCTTCGGGACTTTCATGCGCGGGATCTCTCGTTGATAAGGGATATAAGGTTACCATATTTGAAGCATTCCACGTTGCAGGAGGAGTTCTTGAGTACGGTATTCCCGAATTCAGACTTCCCAAGGCTATCGTTAAAAAGGAAATAGAGACCCTCAAAAAGAAGGGTGTTGAAATAAAGCTTAACTCGGTCGTAGGCAGAATCGTAACTGTCGACGAGTTATTCGACGACGGCTACGCTGCGGTATTTGTAGGTACAGGCGCAGGACTTCCTTCGTTCCTTGGCATTCCGGGTGAGAACGCTTGTGGCGTTTACAGCGCAAATGAGTACCTTACACGTGTAAACCTTATGAGAGCATATAAGGAAGAATACGATACTCCGATAATCAAGGCTAAAAACGTAGCTGTAGTCGGCGGCGGTAACGTTGCTATGGATGCGGCACGCTGTGCTATGAGACTCGGTGCTGACAACGTTTACATAATATACAGAAGAAGCGAAGCGGAAATGCCCGCACGTGCGGAGGAGATACACCACGCTAAGGAGGAGGGCATTGACTTCAGACTTCTTACTAACCCCGTTCAGATACATTCGGATGAAAACGGATTTGTAAAGTCGGTAGAGTGTGATATAATGCAGCTCGGCGAGCCGGATGCAACGGGCCGAAGAAGACCCGAGCCTACGGGTGAAAGAGCGATAATAGATATTGATGCTATTATAATCGCCGTAGGAACAACACCTAACCCGCTTATAAGAAAGACTACTCCCGGACTTGATACCAATAGAAAAGGATGCATAGTTGTAAGTGAGGACGGAGTATCCACGTCGAAGAACGGAGTATACGCGGGCGGAGACGCGGTTACGGGAGCCGCAACTGTAATTCTTGCTATGGGAGCCGGTAAAAAAGCTGCTGAGGCAATAGACGAGTACATAAAGAGCAAATAATAAACTTGAGGTGTGTTATGAACGTTACCGAAGCGGTTGAAAATTATCTTGAGACCATATTGGTGCTTTCAAAGCAAAAAGAGGGTGTTCACGCAATCGATATTTGCGCTGAGCTTGGATTTTCGAGACCTACGGTTTCCGAAATGATAAAGCAGCTTAAAACAAACGAACTTATTGTAGTTGACGAATTGAATCACATATCGCTTACGCCCAAGGGTGAAGAGATAGCAACTGCAATATACGAGCGTCACGTTGTTATTATGAAGATGCTTATGATGATCGGAGTTGAAAGAAGCGTTGCATATAAGGACGCATGCAAAATAGAGCACGATATTTCGGATGAGACGTTCGAATGCTTTAAGAAGCACGCAAGCAAGTATACGACTGACAAAAAACAGTAATCACTTCAGTTTATAATAAAAAAGCCCCTGTCGGACCGATAGTTCAACAGGGGCTTTTTATTGTATATTTTATTTTGATGCGTTTTGTCTTTGTATCTCGTATCCAAGAACGGATGCCGCACAAACTGATGGAAGAGAACCGTTGAAGGGAATTGAGTAATCAATTTTTACGTTAACGTCGGACTGTGAGAGGATCGTGCTTGAGATACCACGTTTTTCGCCTCCTATTACCAATAAAAGAGGGCAGGTCAGGTCTGCTTCATAGGTGGAAACAGAGTCACGCAAGGAGGTACATACGATTTTGTAGTCTCTTTCCTTAAATATCTCGCACAAGGCTACGGGAGATGATACCGAATATATGTCGATGAATTCGGTGGTTCCTGCAGATGAGCGTATAACGGTAGCGGGGAATCCCTTAAGCTTATTGTTTTCGGGAAGAATTATTCCGGCTGCGCCGAAAAGGTACATGGATCTAATTATGTATCCTAGGTTGAATGGATCGTCAACTCCGTCAAGATAACAGTAGAACGAATTTTCTTTTATTTTTTGTACGGAAAGAGGCTCAATATCGGAATCCGTGCATTCTGCGGCGACACCTCCGTGTGTTTTTCCGGTAACTATTTTTGAAAATTCGTCGTTTGATAACTCCTTGAACGTATAACCGGCCTTAGCGGCGTTTTCCTTCAAGAATTTATAGCGAGCATAATTATTTTTGTCGTACTTTGATACTTTCGAAATATCAAAATAAACGGTAGTAAGCCTTTTTGTGCTGTTAGAACGGCGTTCCAGGGTGTTGTTTATAACCGCACTTACCGAGGATATGCCTTCTATGACGAAATTATTGTCCATATTGTCTATCCTTTTGATGATAAATTCCTATCATAAATATTTTTTGTGAGCATATGTTTTATAAAACGAATTTTATTACGGGGTTTATAATTATGGAACACATCCTATTTTCAGACGGTCAAAGCAGGTGTGTATTGATCGCCGAGTATATTATAGAGAACAATTCAACTGTAAGGCGTGCCGCAAAGGTGTTTGGGATCAGTAAAAGCACCATACATAAGGATATAACCGTTGCTTTGGAGAAAAAAGACGTTTTACTTGCCAACGAAGTTAAAAAAGTGCTTGAAAAGAACAAAAGTGAGCGCCATATACGTGGAGGTGAGGCCACGCGTAAAAAATACATGGAACTAAAGGAAAGCGAAAAGGAAAAAAGCACAAAGGAATAAAATTTTGTATAATTTTGAGCCTTTTAACCCTAAATGACGGCTTGAAAAGTGGAATACACAGGGGATACCGGGGCATTTACAGAATTTTTAATCAAAAAATCCGAAAAAAACAATTGATTTTCTTGTTTTAAAACGCAATTCAGGTGTAATTGGAGGGTTTGACAGGTACGTAAACAGCAAGTGGAAATTTACGCTTAAAACACAAAAATAAAATCTGCGGAGACGTAAGCATAAGATCGGGGATCGGATTTTTTATCGCGATCAATAAACGTGTGTGAGGTTAGGTACGAGATACGTGGCTAAACGTTGTGTCTAAAAAACACGCGGATCAAAAATCGAGCAAAAGTGAAAAAACGCGAAAAATCAGGCAAAACGTCACGAAAGAGCCCTAAAGCCTCAAAATCAATCAAAAACACCCTAATAACTTCCCTAAATTAAACAAAATATTCATTTTGTTCAATTATATATGTCGTTCTCTTTCGGTTTATATGTCGTTTTCTTGGATTTTTGGGGGTGTTTTCGGTTCAAATTTCTTTTTTGGTGTGCTGTATTTCCTTAAAACAAGTATGACTGCTAATGCCGATACGGCAACAAAAGCAATTGCGATAACTATCAGCCATACGATGCTTGTAATTTTCAGTTCCTTTATGGGTTCGGCTTGTACGAACGCGACGCTGTCGATTTTATAATTTGCGTTTTCGTCCTTTACCAAGAAGATGTATTGGCGTCTGCAAACGTTGCTTCCGATATCGGTTCTGAGCGTCACGTTATTTTTGAAGATCTTGTAGTCAAGCCAAAGAAATGCGGTCTCTCCCCTTTCGGTAAGTTGGTTTTCGTACATTACGCCGAAGGTTATGTCATAAAGCTTTTGCATGGTGAACGGATACTGCATACCTTCTGCGGCTATATATTCCTCGGTATAGCTGCTGTTATAAAACTCGGTATCGCCGTTTATGATGGCGGTTATATATTCGTACATGAATTTGGCCGTATCGCCGTACTTTGTGTAGTTGCTGTCATCAAGCGAAAGAAGCACGCCTGTGAGCTCGTTTTTATAACATATCAGACGGTCAAGCTCCATATATTCCTTGTCCTTGAAGATGTCCTCTTCAAAGTCGGGCTCATATGGGAATATCGCATTTCCGTGCTCACGTGTTTCGTAAAGGAGCGTGTCGATATTCTGTGAGAGATAGTTGAATCCTGCGAAGGCTATCAGAGTTATGATTGAAAATAACAGAAAAAGTGCTACTATTTTTTTTCTTATATTATTGGTTTCGGGCATAAAAACTTCCTCCGAAAAATTTGCCGTACCGTGTTGCTCCGGCACGCATATATTGTATCATTTTGAGTCCGATAAGTCAAGTATATAAAAGTATATATATTGTTTAATTTTTCTTTAATTTTTTGATTTGCGTATTGCAACGCCTCTTTTTATGTGATATAATACTATGTAAAATATTATTTTCTACGCGTACCAAGGAGTCACACAGCATGGATAACAAAACAAGATACGCCATAATCGTTCCCGACGGTATGGCTGATAAAAATATAAACGAGCTTGACGGCAAGACCGTAATGGAATATGCAGATACTCCGTACATGGATATGCTTGCTTCACACGGAAAAATAGGATGTGTTTCAAACGTACCCGAAGGAATGGTTCCCGAAAGCGATACTGCGAATATGTCTATCCTTTCGTTTGACCCTAAGATATATTCAAAGGGCCGTTCCCCGCTTGAGGCGTTGAGCATGGGACTTGAAATGACACCTGAGGACACTGCGATAAGATGTAATCTCGTTTCACTTTCCGAGGATGAGGATTATGACCACAAGACGATGCTTGACCACAGCGGTGGCGAGATAACGACAGCTGAAGCGGACGTGCTTATAAAGGCACTTAACGAGCAGCTTTCCTACGACGGACTTGCTTTCCACACCGGAATAGATTACCGTCATTGCCTTATGATCCGAAACGGATACGACAAATACAATTTTGCGAGACCTCACGATATCATAGGAAGAAAGGTTACCGAGTATCTTCCCTGCGGAAATAAGGGCGAGTTCTTCTATGAGCTTATGAAAAAGAGTTACGACATACTCAATAACCATCCGCTTAACGTTAAAAGAGCTGCCGAGGGCAAAACCAAGGCTAACTCAATATGGCTTTGGAGTCCCGGAAAAAAGCCGCAGATGCCCAATTTCTGTGAAAAGTGGGGACTTGATTCTGCGGTTGTTATTGCGGCGGTAGACCTTATAAAGGGTATCGGAAAGTGTGCCGGAATGACAGTACCCAAGGTAGAGGGCGCTACGGGAACTCCGTATACCGACTTTGCAAAAAAAGGTGAGGCGGCGTGCAAGGCATTCAAGGACGGTGCCCAGCTTG
Source organism: Eubacteriales bacterium (assembly GCA_045535215.1). GTDB lineage: Bacteria > Bacillota > Clostridia > Oscillospirales > CAG-272 > SIG640. The sequence goes on along the minus strand of JAZSLE010000092.1, from coordinate 1,908 downwards.
TATACGTTCATATAGAGGCTCCCGACGAAAGCGGTCACAAGGGCGATCCCATGCTTAAGGTCGGAAACGTTGAGCAGATAGACAAGCATATAGTCGGTAAGATATACGAGACACTTAACGAAATGGGAGTTCCGTTCAGTATGATGGTGCTTCCGGATCATCCTACTCCCTGCGCTATTCGTACTCACAGTATAGATCCTGTTCCCTTCGTTATGTATTCTTCAACGGACGCCGCGGCCGAAAATAATGTTAAATTCACCGAATCTGCGGCTCTTGCATCCGGTGTATATCTTAAGGACGGCTACAAGTTGCTCGATTCTTTCATAAAAAAATAATTGGAGAGACAAAAAAGAGGTTCATATGGAAAAGGAAAATGCGGTACAGACACCCCAAAGTCAGGCAGGGGCGATATTTGAGATAATAGAGCGCGTCATACTGTGTGCGGCGGCGGTCATTATTCTTTTGGCGTTAGGTATACGTATGTGTGCCGTTGACGGTGATTCTATGAATGATACGCTTCAGAACGGTGACATTCTTATAACAAACGACATCTTTTACGAGCCTAAGCAGGATGATATAGTTGTGTTCCATCTCAATAACGATTACTATCAGCAGCCTCTCATAAAGCGAGTTATTGCTACCGAGGGACAGTGGATAGACATAAAAAAGGTGGGCAACGGGCTTTCTGTTACCGTTTACGAAAAGGATGACGTGAATTTTGAGAATCCTATAGTTTACGAGGATGAGCACGCATATTACGACCCCAGATATATAATCAATGCTTATGCGGGCGTGTACGAATATCCGGTGCAGGTCCCCGAGGGGAAAATATTCGTTATGGGTGATAACCGTTGGAATTCCTCCGATTCTCGCCTTGAGAGAGTAGGCTTTGTTGATACGAGAATAGTTTTCGGCAAGGTTTGCTTCAGATTATCACCGATAACCAAGATGGGCTTCCCTTCTTGACCACAAAACAGGAGACAAAATAATGCCATCTCAAACTATACAGTGGTTTCCCGGTCATATGGCCAAGACCGAGAGACTTATTTCCGAAAATATAAAGCACGTTGATTTTATTATAGAGATACTTGACGCGAGAATTCCCGTAAGCTCGAGAAACCCCGATATAGTTAAGCTTACGTCATCGAAACCGAGGATAATTCTCCTTAACAAATCCGATCTTGCCGATCCTAACGCAACACAGAGATTTTGTGAAAAATACTCAAACGAGGGATGCATCTGCATTCCGTCCGACTCAGTAACGGGAAAGGGCTTTGATAAGATACAACGCGCATATCTCTCTCTTTGCAAGGAAAAGCTCCAGCGCTTTGAGGATAAGGGTATGCAAGGCAGAAAGCTCAAGGCTATGGTGCTCGGTGTTCCAAACGTAGGTAAATCTTCATTTATCAACAAGATATCCGGCAGTAAGAAGGCAAAGGTTGAAAACAGACCGGGCGTTACTCTTACGAAGCAGTGGGTACCCACGTCTATAGGAATTGACCTTATGGATATGCCGGGGGTTCTTTGGCCTAAGTTTGAGGACAAAAAGGTAGGCGAAAATCTTGCGCTTACCGGTGCCGTCAAGGATGATATACTCGACATAGAGTCTCTTGCTTGCGCACTCGTTTCCCGCTTGCGCAATATGTATCCCGAGCTTTTGCGTGCGAGATACCGCATAGACGAGGATATTGAGGAGCTCGGCGATTACGATCTTCTTGAGCTTATCGGAAAGAAGCGCGGATTTTTAGTTCGCGGAGGCTCTGCAGATACCGAAAAGGCGGCGAGAGTTCTTCTTGATGAGTTCAGAGGTTGTAAGATAGGTAAGATAACACTTGATACGATATAAGAAACGGAAGCATTGATATGAAGCTTGAATATACGTATGAAAAGGATCTCATGGATAAGGGA
>JAZSLE010000105.1:0-5224 GCA_045535215.1 Eubacteriales bacterium | reverse complement strand
TACCTGATTTACGTCCTTTGCTATCTCCTCGGGCGTACGGACATCCGAATATAACGCTATGTTCTTTATTCTACCTTTAAAATATTGTATATTTTGGGGTCTTAAGTCTCCGCCGATAACAAACTCCGAGTCGCAAGGCGTGTTGTCCGTCTCTCCGAGAGTCTTGCTTTCCACAAGCACTCCGTCAAGATAGCAGTGAAGCTGGTTGGCAGGCACGTCTCTCGTAACGGCAACGTGATGCCACTTTCCGTCGTAGACGTTTACCTTGGTGAATCTGTAATCTTGCACGTCCCTATTGCCGTCTACCAAATAAAGCCTTATGGCACCATTGGAATAGACCTCAAAATTTATACATCTTTTTCCCGTTCCGTAGCATCCTATGATAACTCCGCCACGCTGAGATCTTGTCATATCCGCAGGGAAAAAGACGGTCGCCTCAAACGTATTCGGGACTTCCTTTACCACTTTATCCGTCTTGTATATCATATCGCTATCAAACGTCATTCCTATTTCTTCTTCAGCAGTAGCTGAAACACAAAGCGGAAGCATAAGCACAAGTATCATAAAAGCGATCAAAATCAAAGATAAGCATCTGTTCATACAGTTCTCTCCTTTTCGCATTCAAAGATAAAATCTACTTTCACAAGTATTATATCATAATTCTTTCATATTGTCAATAGAAAAAATCCAAGCGTCCGTATGCGGTTGACAAAACGTTGCACTTATGATATAATATACCAGTGCGGAGGTAGACAGTGTGAAAAAGAACGTTTTTTTATCCTTAACAAAATTTGAAATATGCCTTTGGGTATCCTCAATGATAGTAATGGTCATAGGCTTCGTGTTCAATCCCGAAAACGGTGTGCTCGATCTCGTCGCATCTCTCATCGGAGTGACCGCACTTATATTCGTCGCAAAGGGACACGTGCTCGGCCAGATGCTTACTATAGTCTTTGCACTTTTGTACGGAATAGCGGCACTTGAGCAGAAATACTACGGAGAAATGATAACCTATATCGGAATGTCAGCACCGATGGCGCTTGCCTCTCTGATATCCTGGATACGTCATCCCTATAAGGATACAAGCGAGGTAAAGGTAAGCTCGCTCACCAAAAAGAGCTTTCTCCTTCTTCTTTTATTCACCGCAGCGGTAACGATTGCCTTCTACTTTATATTGGATGCACTCAACACATCGCGCCTTGTCGTAAGCACGCTTTCGGTAGCAACAAGCTTTCTCGCAGTAGGGCTTACCTTCCTGCGAAGCCCTTACTATGCTCTCGCATATTCCGCAAACGACATAGTACTCATAATCTTGTGGGTGCTTGCTTCGGTAAACGACCCCTCCTGCAGAGTAATGACGGCATGCTTCGTTATGTTCCTCTTTAACGATCTCTACGGTTTCTATAATTGGAGACGAATGAAAAAACGCCAGAACGAAGCGTAAATAAGAAAAGCACGGATCCGAACGATCCGTGCTTTTTGTTCGTTTATCAGAGTGCAAACTTGCCCCAGAGCACAAAGTGATCCGAGTAACTGTTCTCTTCAGTACCGAAATCAATGAGTGTCGCCGCGTTATTACCGCCGAATACGATATTGTCTATCGTCTGGTTATTCTCCGGGAACGTTACGAGCCTTCTGCCGTCCTTCATCAGACGGTCACCGTCTGTGAACACCTCAAAGAGTGAGAGTGTCTGTGTATTGAAATCGCCCGTAAGGAAATAACGATCTCTGCCTACAAGTTTTGAAGCTATGTATGCGATCTGTTTTGAAACGACCCTGTCGCCACCGAGCGAAAGATGTGTGTTAGCGTACGTAAACACGTTACCGTTAACGTCGATCTCAAGGATACCTACCATACGGGGCTCTGTTCCCTCGGGACACTCAAGCGGAAGCTTCTCCGCGGAAAGTATAGGATAACGCGAAAGAACAGCATTTCCGTAATCTCCTCCGGGAAGATCCACACACTTTATAAACTCCGCATATTTGTATCCGGTCTCCTTCTTCAGCTCGGCGAGCATATCAAGACCGCCCGTTCTGATCGAGTTTATGTCGACCTCCTGAAATCCTACTATATCCGCATCTATCTTCTTTATAACGGAAGCCATCTTGGACATATCAAAGTCCGCATCTGCTCCGTGACGTGTGTTGTAGCTTGCGATCACAATATTCATAAGACTTACCTCTCATCAAAGACTTCCGAATACAAAACTCTTAAAACATGCAATATATTCCTTAGCGCGCTCGACAGTAGAAGACTCCGCAAAGATTCTGAGCAAGGGCTCTGTTCCGGAGAAGCGGCAAATGATGTAGTCACCGTTTGCAAAGTATACCTTGCAGCCGTCCTCATAGGATACTCTCTCAACAGCCTCGCCAAAGTCGGGAATGCGCTTCTGTACCATTATAAGATCGTTTATAGCAGGCTTGTCCGCCTCGTTGTAAACGAGGTTAGCCTCTGCCATTCTGAAAGTGCCGTAGCGTTCTTCAAGCTGAGCCATAAACTCGGTGGGAGTTATTCCGGTAGCGCATACCATCTCAACGAAAAGGGATGCCGCATATATGGAGTCCTTACCGAAGATATGTCCTCTTACCGTAAGTCCTCCGGAGGATTCTCCGCCAAGAACTGCATCGTGAGTATCAAGAGCAGAGGAAACGTACTTGAATCCTACGGGAACCTCAATGCACTCTTCGCCGAAGGACTCGGCAATCTTATCAAGCATATGTGTGGATGCGATATTTCTTACAACGGGACCCTTGTAGTTCTTATATTCATGGAGGTAGTAGTAGAGCATGCAAAGGGTTGCGTTCGCATCGATGTAACTTCCGTCTTTGTCGATGATACCGAGTCTGTCTCCGTCACCGTCAAGAGCGATACCGAGATCATACTCATCGGTTACTACCTTCATACGGAGCTCGGAAAGTCTGTCCGCACTCGGAGCGGGCATTGCGCCGCCGAAAAGCGTATCTCTGTTTCCATGTATCATATCAAGAGTAACACGACTTGTGTACATTATAGCAAGCACCGGATATATTCCCGAGCCGTACATAGGATCAAAAAGAATTCTCATTCCCCTGTCTCTGATAGCCTTTGTGTCTATAAGCGAAAGGATGTCGTCAATGTACTCGTTGAAGGGATCCTTAACGCTTTCAGCCAAACCGGAAGCAACACACTCGTTAAAGGGAGTGTATTCTACGTTCTTGCCCTCTGTCTCTGCTATCAGCTCCTCAAGTCTTGCGGTAGTTTCAACAGGAGCATCTCTTCCCTCCTCAACGATAAGCTTTACACCGTTGTAGGAAGCGGGGTTGTGGGACGCCGTTATCTCTATACCGTAAGCATAGCCTTTTTTCTTTACAGTGTGCATAACGAGAGGCGTAGGAACGCTTCTCTTTATGTAAAGGACCTTGATACCCTCGTGAACGAGCACCTCGGTTATCCACTGGCTTGCTTCATTTGAAAGAAATCTTCTGTCATGTCCGATGAAGACGGGAGAATCGGCCGCACCGGTCTCCTTTATAAGATCCGCGATACCTTTTGCAACGCGTCTTACGTTATCTGCGGTAAAATCGTCACCTATGACAGCTCTCCAGCCGCCTGTACCGAATTTGATCATAATATCCCTCCGACGTATTATTTTACGAGGCTGTACGCATCCTCATCGCAAATAAGTGTGCAATCTCTGTGAAGAACAAGGGTAGTAGCCGGGCAATCTGTTCTGATTTTGCCCTCGAGAAGCGTCTTAACCGCCTCAGCCTTGGATGCACCGGAAGCAAGAACTATTATCTTCTTGGACTTGAATATGGATCCGATACCCATGGTAAGAGCGTGCTTCGGAACGTCCTCTTCGCTTGCGAAGAATCTTGAGTTAGCCTCTATTGTGGAAGCTGTAAGAGAAGTAAGATGTGTGTCGGAGAAGAGCGCGGTGTCGGGTTCATTGAATCCGATGTGTCCGTTTCTGCCTATACCGAGTATCTGGATGTCAGCTCCGCCGAGAGAGTCGATGAGTTTCTCGTACTCGCAAGCCTCAACGTTGGGATCTGCAGCCTCACCGTTGGGAAGGTGTATGTTCTCCTCCTTCATGTTGACGTGAGAGAAAAGGTGCTTTCTCATAAAGAAGTCGTAGCTCTGATCGTCGCTCTTCTTTATAGGATAGTACTCGTCGAGGTTAACGCTCTTTACGTCTGCAAAATCGATCTCGCCGTTCTTGTACATCTCAACGAGAAGTGCATACATACCCTCGGGAGTGCTTCCCGTAGCGAGTCCGAGCACCGCATCCTTCTTCTCTGTAAGCACGTCCTTGAACATCTCTGCACCTACCGAAGACATTTCAGCATAATTCTTAGTAACGATAACTTTCATTGTTTACCTCCGTTTTATGCGCGTATAACCACACGCCAATATTTTTCATGATATTATTATACAACATTTTCACGCGCGTGTAAAGAAATGAAATTAACCAAAATTAACACAATATTGACTTTTTTCGTTCTCTCACTTGAAATACCTATATCATTGTGGTATAATATTGCAGAAAACTTCGAAAGAGGCTGGATAAATGGACAAAAACACAGAGCAGCTCGGAAGCGGTGTTTCGGATTGGGGATACGAAGAACACTTTTTCCCCGATCCCAAATACAGCTTTTTTGTTAAAAAGCGACTCAAATCTCCTCGCTCAAGATGGGTCCCCCATTGGCATGAAAATATAGAATTGATACACATTGTAAGCGGAAAGGCAAACGTTTCGATAGACGGAGAATTCCATTATGCCGAACAAGGAGATATCGTTGTCGTAAATTCTTCCTGTATGCACAGACTGTATCCTATCGACGATAAGGTGGAATACTACGTACTGATAGTCTCTACGGAAATGTGCAAGGATTTTGACATAGACATCAAAAATCATTATCTCAATGAGATAATTCGCGACACGGATGCAAGCGCTTGCTTTGATGAAATAACGGACGCCTTTAACGGAAGCGAAAAGTTCAAGCTTGCCTATACAAAGGCAAAAATAATTACCCTTTTGATCTATCTTTATCGCCATTTCACATCGCAAAAGGAGAAGAACGGAAGAGACCATATCAGCGCATCCAAGCACGTTGCTCAGGCGGCAATGGAGTATATACATCTCCATTATACCGAAAACATTACAACCTCCTCTATAGCCAAGCACCTTGCCGTATCGGTAAACTATCTTTGCCGTTGCTTTAACGCCTGCACGGGCTTTAC
>JAZSLE010000158.1:0-3513 GCA_045535215.1 Eubacteriales bacterium | reverse complement strand
CTTTCAAACGGACTTCCCTCTGATGCGGAGCTGGAGGAGATGATCTGCAGATGCATACAGATAAAGATAGACGTCGTCGAGAAGGACGAATTTGAAGGCGGCATCCGCATGCTCCTCAATTACGGACACACCTTCGGACACGCTATAGAAAAGCTTTCGGACTACGCTATATCGCACGGTCACGCGGTCGCTGTCGGTTCCTGCCTCGCGGCAAAGGCGGCGCAGAAACTCGGCATTTGCGACGGCAACGTATACGATATGACCGTTTCCGCATTGAAGAACGCTTCTCTTCCCGTTATGTGCGAATATTCGGGTAAGGAACTTTACGAATGCATGCTCACCGACAAGAAGCGCAGAGGCAACAGGATAAACATCATTCTTCCCCGCTCTATCGGTGTCTGCGAGATAAGATCGTTTACGCTTGACGAGCTCTGCGAGCTTATGGAGACTCTCTGATATGGGCATAGTATTCACCGAAGATAACAGAGCTCTCGTCTCGTCACTGTCGTTAGGCGGTACAGTAGACGTTCCGTCGTCAAAATCAGCCGCCCACAGAGAGCTTATAGCCGCGGCGCTATCCTCGGGACCGTCCGTCCTTCGTTGTAACTGCATCAGCCAGGACATTCTCGCGACCGCGGACTGTCTCAACGCTCTCGGAGCGGATATAAGGATATCCGGAGAGATAATCAGCGTATCCCCGATAAGCGATCCTCCAAAGGCGGCAACGCTTCCCTGCAGAGAAAGCGGCACAACACTCCGCTTTATGATACCCATAGCCGCGTTTTTGGGTGTTGATTCGACCGTAGTCTGCGCGTCCTCGCTTGCAAAAAGGCCGATATCCGATCTTTGCGACGAGCTGAAGAAAAACGGCGTGGAGTTTCCCGGCGGGTACACGTTTCCTCTCCGAATGAAAGGAAAAGCAAGTGCGACCGAATGGAGCATACGAGGTGACGTTTCATCACAGTTTATAAGCGGTCTTCTTTTGGCGTTCCCGCTTTCGGGCAAGAAATGTACTCTTACCGTTACGGGTTCGGTTGAATCACGACCGTATATAGATATGACCTGCAACACGGTAAGAAGACACGGAATAGCCGTAAAGAACGACGGAAGCGTATACACCGTCGGATGCGAGCGCTATCTTCCTCTCGGAAGCGCCGAGACGCCCTATACGGTAGAGGCGGATTGGTCGGGCGCGGGATTCTGGTTTGCGGCGGGACTCTCTTCCGAACGTGGCATAACTCTCGTCGGACTTGACACCGAGTCGTCGCAGGGAGACAAGGCAATATACGATATTCTCCATAAGGCAGGAGCAAATATTACGCTATCCGACAAGGGTATAACAATAAAGAAAAGTAAGATGTCCGCCTTTGAATGCGATTGCAGACAAACGCCGGACATGGTGCCGATACTGTCTGTATGTGCCGCATATGCGCTCGGAACGAGTAAGATACACGGAATAGAGCGCTTGCGCCTCAAGGAAAGTGACCGAATAGAAAGCACTCGTGCACTTCTCTCCTCTCTCAAGGTCGCGTCCGAATACGAAAACGGAGTTCTCACCGTACACGGTGGGGAGATGCGTGGCGGAAGCGTTGACGGATACAACGACCATAGAATAGTTATGTCTGCGGCGGTAGCATCCTGCTTCTGCAGTGAGGAGATAGCTATAACCGACGCGCACGCAGTAAAAAAATCCTATCCCGCGTTCTGGGACCATCTCGCATCCCTCATTCAAAAATAACACTCAACCGTGCTATGCACGTATCGGAGCTACTATGAATTTCGACAACGTTTCAACAATACGTTTAAACACGCTCTCGCTTAAGATATACGGCGCATCTCACGCCGAAAAGATAGGTGTTGAGATATCCGGTCTTCCGATCGGCGAAAGGGTGGACAACGACCGCCTTTCAGGCTTCTTAAAGAGGCGCGCGCCCGGAAACAGTAAAACGTCCACACCGCGAAAGGAAGCGGATGCTCCCGTTTTTGTCTTCGGAAACGACGGCGGTATCCTCGGTGAAACGCTTTGCGCGGAAATATACAACACAAACAAAAAAAGCTCGGATTATTCGAATATCTCCTTTGTTCCCCGCCCCGGTCACGCCGACTTTCCCGCAAGAGTGAGATTCGGCGCGGAATACGACCTTTCGGGTGGCGGACACTTCTCGGGAAGAATGACAGCACCGCTTTGCATCGCGGGTGGAATAGCAATGCAACTTCTTGAGGAAAGAGGCGTTTTCGTCGCCGCTCACGCAGAGCGCGTAGGTAACGTATGCGACAGAAGGATATCCCCGATAAACGGCACAAAGGAAGATATCATGCTCCTTAAGAGCAGAGCCGAGACTGGAAGCATCCTCACCTTCTCCGACGAAGTGTCGAAGGAGATGGAGGAGATCATCCTCAGCGCATCAGCCGAGGGAGATTCAATCGGCGGTATAATAGAGTGTGCCGCATGCGGTATGCCCGCGGGACTCGGTCAGCATATGTTTGACAGCGTGGAATCGCTCGTAAGCTCGCTTGCATTTGCGGTCCCCGCGGTAAAAGGAATAGAATTCGGAGCAGGCTTCGGATCTGCTCTGCTAAAGGGCTCGGAAAACCACGACCCCTACACATATAAAGACGGAATGGTGACTCCCGTAACGAATAACGCCGGAGGAATTCAAGGCGGTATAACGGACGGCGCCCGCGTTATATTCAGAGTTGCGATAAAGCCCACTCCCTCCATATTCAGGGATCAGGCATCCGTAGATATGGTGAAAAAGGAGGACACGGTCCTTTCGCTCAAGGGACGTCACGATCCCTGCATAGTCGGAAGAGCGATACCTGTTATCGAGGCTGTATGTGCAATAGCAATGCTTGATCTGTTACTTACCGACGAACGGAGGAAATAACGCTTGCATTCAAGGATGGATCCGACTATCGCCGCCTGCTGTACAGGATACGTTACACAGTCGGTGATGCTAAACTTCACTCCACTGCTTTTTGTGATCTTTCAAGATTCATACGGATTCTCCTTTGCACTTCTCAGCTTTATGGTAGCGTTGAGCTTCGCGGTACAGCTTGCCTGCGATCTTATTTTCGCGCTTGTGTCCGACCGACTCAACTTTAAAGCGATAGCGGTATGCTCGGGTGTCTTCGGATGGCTCGGGATGATTCTTATGTCTCTGTCTTCCCGCTCACCCGATCCTCGCACAGCGATACTGCTCGCATCTCTCCTCTGCGCCTTTTCGGCAGGAATGTCCGAGATCGTGATATCTCCGATAGCGGCGTCCCTGTCTTCAAAAAGGACGAGCTCGTATCTTGGGCTCATACAGTCGTTCTACTGTTGGGGATTTGCGCTCATATCTCTCATGACTACTCTGTTTTTTGCGGTATTCGGTACCGCATCATATACATCGTTGGCTTTTCTGCTTTCCTTTCTGCCGATATTCGGAACTATCCTCTTCGTTCGCGTACCGACACGCGAAGCGGCAAGGAAAAGGAGGGGAAACGGAAGAAGAATTTTTCTCAAGGGCT
>JAZSLE010000157.1:0-13760 GCA_045535215.1 Eubacteriales bacterium | reverse complement strand
TGAAATCGGCCTCGCCTTACATAGAGTAATAGATCTTTTTGTTTTTGAAGCCCTTTGTTATTTTCTCGCACATGCTGTCATCGGTGTTGCAAACACAGTATGCTGCCTGATACTTGCTCGTAAAAAGACTTGCCTTGCAATCTCTGTAGTGCTCGAACGTGGGGTGCTCGTGGAGTCCTATATGGTCTCTTCCGAGGTTGGTGAACACAACGCAGTCAAATGCGATGCCCTCAACTCGGTAGGTGTGCAACGCCTGTGAGGATACCTCAAGTGCAACGTATTCTACACCGCTGTCCGCCATTTCGCGAAGCGTTTTTTGGAGTATGTGGCTTTCGGGAGTGGTGTTTTCGGTTTTGTAAGACGAGTTGTTGTAGTATATTCCGTTAGATCCGATATAACCGCAGCTTTTTTCGCAAGCATTGAGCAATCCGCATATCATAAGAGCAGTGGTGGTCTTGCCCTTAGTACCGGTTATTCCGATAACCTTAAGATCCTTTGAGGGCTTGTTGTAGAATGTTGCGGAGATTTTTGCAAGCGTCTCTCTCGTGTTGGATACGTAGATCACTACGGCATCCTCCGGCAGAGAGACCTCAAGCTGACACAAAAATACTCTGCATCCCGCAAGATATGCGTTCATAACGTATTTGTGTCCGTCGCTTTGCGCTCCGCAAAGGCAAACGAATAATGAGTCGCCCGATGCAGTTCTTGAGTCGGGTGTTATATGTGTTATATTTACTTCGGGAAGCTCCTTTGGAAGCAGTACGTCAATTTTTTGAAAAAGTTCTGTCAGAAGCATAGTGTTTCCTTTCGTAAGCAATGATTTTTATTTTGGAGGTATGGTTTTGGGCTTTTTTAAATTTGATCTTATTCCTTCTCTTTACACCGATCGCTTAACGTTACGCGAGATGAGGGTGAGTGATTCATTGGATATGTACGAATACTCAAAGAGAGCGGACGTTACAAAGTATCTGTTGTGGAGCGAGCATCCGGATCAATATTACACGAAAAAGCATATCGAATCGGTAAGACGTCTTTATCGCTCGGGAGAATATTACGATTGGGCGATAATATACAACGGTTCACCTGACGATGACGATACTCTGAGAGCATACAGAGGAAGAATGATAGGCACGTGCGGATATGCGTCGTTGAGCGCCGAGAACCGTTCCGGTGAGATTGGTTACGTTCTTAATCCCGCTCTTTGGGGGTATGGTGTAGCCACAGAGGCTGCCCTCGAGGTCATGCTGTTTGGATTTGAAAAGCTTGACCTTCAGCGCATTGAGGCGAGATATATGATCGGAAACGAAAGATCCGAACGCGTTATGAGAAAGCTCGGTATGCTCCACGAGGGCGTGCACCGCTCCTTCCTTTTGGTCAAGGGAGTTTATCGCGACATAGGTCGATACGCTATACTCAGACACGAATTTTACTCGTCAAACGTGCATTATCAAAAAAACACAAGCAAGTGATATCCGTCTTGCTTGTGACCCTAAAATAAAAATGGTGCCGGTGATGGGGGTCGAACCCATACGGTATCGCTACCACTGGATTTTGAGTCCAGCACGTCTGCCAATTCCATCACACCGGCTTATTTACTGATATATTATAACACAATTCGCGAGAAAAATCAATACCTTTTCAAAAACTTTTGTTTCTTTTTTAAAATTTCTATTATTATATTGATTTGTTCATTTTTTGGTGCTATAATTACTGTATTTACATCTGATTTTTCGGAGGATCAAAATATGAGGACCGCTTTCCTTGGTGTTGGAAATATGGCGAGTGCGATAATTCTCGCAAACGCTCAAAAGAGTCTTGCATGGTCGGATATCGTGCTGTACGACAAATATCCCGAAAAGTGCGAGCGCTTCTCCACCTGCGGAGCATATGTTGCGGATTCTGTTTTTGATGCCGTTAAAAAAAGCGAATGTGTATTTCTCGCGGTTAAGCCTCAGGATTATTTCACATTACTCGAAGAGGTCAAGCAAACTGACGGGTATAAGGAAAAGCTTTACATCTCGATCGGTGCCGGAATAGAGTCGCGTGCCGTATCCGAATATTTTGACGGCGCTTCTGTCGTAAGAGCTCTGCCTAACACGCCGATGCTTATCGGAAGGGGCGTAAGTGTTATATGCAGAAATGAGAGCATCCCCGAGGAAAAAATGGAGTTTGCACGCTCACTTTTTGCTAATGCGGGATCTGTGATAGATATTGATGAGAGTGAGATGAACCGATATGTCGGAGTGACGTCCTCGTCTCCCGCGTACGTTTTCAAATTCATTCAGGCTATCGTTGACGGTGCTGCGGCGCAGGGTCTTGATACTAACGATATTCTTTCATACGTTTGTGACGTTGTTTCGGGATCTGCGGAGCTTCTGAAGTCAAGCGGAAAGAGTACGGATGAAATGATATCGATGGTTGCTTCCAAAGGAGGCACTACCGAAAGAGCGCTTGGAACGTTGAACAATGAAAAATTCGGAGAGGCTGTCGTAAACGCGATGATAAGCTGTACCGAAAGAGCAGACGAGCTGGGAAGAAAATCATAAAAACGGTATCCGTCCCATATCATATAGAACATTTATATGATATGAGGTGTCCTATGAGACTTTCGGAAAAGATCACGTACAAAAATTGGGGAAAGCGGTATTACTCTTTCTTTTCCGCCATTGTCTTTTTCCTCTCTTTTACCGTTGGTATCGTGTTTGCAAGTGAAACGGGGAGGATTGCCTCGCCGGAGGATATTGAGCGGTTCTTTTTTCCACGGTTATTTGTTTTTCCTCTTGATACGCTGACAGCACTTTCGCGATCGTTTTACGATGATATAACCGAGGCGGTATATATCTTTGCACTCGGATTTATGACGTTTGGAAAGCTTTTGTCATTTGGCGCCGTTCTTTTTCGCGGAGCAAGAGCGGGAGTGCTTGTGTTTGAATTGTACGCGGCAAATGCTGCGGATATGCCGCTTCCCTTCCGCGAGCGTATAGCTTTTCTTACGGTATCACTGATTGTTGACGCTGTTATTATCCTTTTTGTAGGTGAGGCTTGTGCTTTTAATACGAGGCTTCGCAATACCTTTAAAAATAAGCTTGAAGTAATAAAAACAAGAACGTTTATAGGCTTTGTTGCCGATATGATGATAGCGTGCGGTGTGATTGCCGTATGCAGGATCGTATATACGTTGATCGCATCTTTATAGGATGCAAAAAACGAAAGGAATGGTCGTAAAAAATGGCGAATGAATTCAAAAGAAAAAAGGGGCTGACCCTTATCAATTTCAATAAAGACGGTCCAGGAGTCGAAAAGGATGACGAGACACTCAGCGGTGCACCGTATACTCTGAAAAGAGGAGCACGGCTCTTCCGGTCGAAGTTTTGGAAGCTTATATCGCTGAACCTTATGTTTATGTTTATGATAATTCCTCTCATACTGATCGTGTATTTCTACTTCACCGGTCCTCAGACACCTACGAGAGAGACTATACTCTTCGGTCCGTTAGCGGGAATAGCCGTCTTTGAGGGTCATCAGTCGATGGCGATAAACACGGTATTTAACTTCCATGCTCACATATACGGTGTTCCCTATACCGATCTTCTTCAGTTCGTTAAAATATCACTTCCGACCCTGTTCTTGTTCGTTACTCTCGGATGGCAGAATTGCGGTGTTACTTATATAACGAGATCTATGATCAACGGTGATCCCGTGTTTATCTGGTCCGACTATTTCTATGCGATAAGGAAAAACCTCAAACAGGGCTTCCTTGTAGGCGTTCTTGACTTCTTCGTAATATTCGCACTCGGATTTGATTATCTCTATTTCAATGATAACACTGGAAACTTTACAAACGACTTTATGTTCTTCGTTATCATTGCTCTTGCGATCATCTATCTGTTTATGCGATTCTACTTGTATCTTATAGTGGTTACGTTCGATATGAATACCAAAAAGATATTGAAGAACTGCCTCATCTTCTCTGTTCTCGGTATAAAGAGAAACCTTATGTCCGTTCTTCTTATAATCGCATACGTTCTTTGTTTCGCATTGCTTTATATGCTCCTTATGTCCTTTAATTTCGGTGTTACAGCAGTACTTCTCTGCTTCCTCTCAGTATTCGCAGTCGGTACGTTTATAACGACCTACAGCGCATACGGAGTTATAGACAAGTATATGATCATCAAGGATTCCGAATAATTCAATAAAAATACGGTCCCGTTGCGATATAGGTATCGCAGCGGGATCTTTTTTCTTGTCGCATTTTATTTTTAAAAGGATCGCATACGAGATCTGCCGTGTGGATAAAAGACGGTTCTGAGTCTTCGTCTGATGATATAAGCTCGCTTACCGTTACAAATTCATATCCTTTTTCTATAAGTTTCGGGAGTATTATTTCAAGAGCGTCAGGGGTTGGTGAGCCTTTTCCGATATAGTCGTGCATCAGTATGATATCTCCCGCACTTGCATTTGAGATGACGTTTTCGGCAATCATTTTTGCGGGAGTATGCGCCCAATCGCGAGTGTCTATATTCCAAAGTATTATTGAATATTCAAGGGTTGAGCAACATTCTAAGAGAGTGTTGGGAAGGATACCCTCCGGCGGTCTGAATATGCTTGTCTCATAGTCGAGAAAATTGAGGATTATCTCACTGCAGTCAATGATCTCCTTCATCAGCGTATGCTTGCATATGCGCGAGCAACTTGGATGAGATGTCGTGTGATTCCCTATCTCATGCCCCTCGTTTTTTACCTTCAGAGCCGTTTCGGTATAGTTTGTGATATTCTCACCTATCATAAAGAAAGTGGCTTTTACACCGTATTTTTTCAGTATCTTGAGTATCCTTTCGGTATATATTGGGTGAGGTCCGTCGTCAAAGGTAAGTGCGATCTGCATTTTACTGTTTTCTTTGCTTCTATATACCTTTGCGCTGGTATCTGCGGATGCCGATATCATAGTAAAGGCTAAAGCAAGCGTCAAGGAGAGTATAGACGTCAGTCGTCCTTTTATACTATTCAAGCTCGTCAAGTGTTGCAAATCTGAAGCCCTCCTCCTTCGCGTAGTCAATAAACCTTGCAAGGATGCTTACGTTTGTCGCTGAAGTCGGATGAAGAAGCATTATTTCACCGTTGTGAAGATTTTCAGTGACCTTCTTTAGCGCGGACTCAATTTCGGGTTGCTTTTGGTTGTCCCAATCCGCGTAAGCAAAGCTCCAGAATACCGTTTTATATCCCATAGACTGCGCGATCATCAGGTTTTCTTTTGTGAATCTTCCCTCGGGTGGTCTGTAAAATTTGGAAAGCCTTTTGCCGATCTTCTCCTCATAGGTCTTTTCGAGGTGTATAAGTTCCTCCTCAAATTCATTTTGTGAGCATACACTCATATTTTTGTGCGAATACGTATGATTGCATACAAGGTGACCCTCGTTGCTCATTCTTATCACAAGATCGGTATCCTTTTCTATAAGATGTCCAAGCACAAAGAATGCGCCCTTGACATCCTTTTCTTTTAGTATATCCAATATCTTAGCTACGTTTCCGTTTTCGTATCCTGCATCAAAGGTGAGGTATATTACTTTTTCGCCCTCCTCGTATGAGGTGTGTCGTTCGTCATGAGAGTATCCACCAAGCTCTCTTATATAATTGAATTCAGACGGCATTGCGGGAGTTTTGTGATCCTTTTCTCTCTTACAATACCAGCTTACTCCTACCGCTCCGGTGCTTACGGATTGAAGCAGTAAAAAAACGGTCAGAAATAAAGCGCTAACGATTTTTTTCATAAAAGTATCCTCCTATATCGTTCTGTATTATATTTTGCTTCGTTTAGAGGGCAAATACACTGAATCATATTGGAAGAATAGCTTCAAAAAAGAAAAAACGCAGTTTGATATCAAACTGCGTTTTTCTTTCAGAAATTAGTTTCGGATAAAAATTTTTCAAGAAGTATACCGTTTCTAATGGGTTCATCTGTTGTCTGTGAGATGCTTACTGCGTGAGTCGTCATATCGCATGCATATTTTGCGGATGAGTAAATATCGCATCCGGAAAGCACCTTACTGAGCAAAAGCGAGGCGTAGAGATCGCCTGTGCCCGGGAAAGATATCGGGAAAAGATCGTTTTCTATTATATTGATTTCCCTTCCGTGCTCCTTGCAGACGGTGATCGTTTTATTCTTGCAGGATATTCCCGTAACGGTTATGTGAGCATTGGGATAGCGCTCCTCAAGAGTTCTCAAAACATCAAGCGAATAGTGCTCTGCTTCTTTAACGCTCATCATACTGAGGTCGGGATAGCACTTGTCTGTGAGGATACATGCTTCGGTGAGATTGGGTGTGAGTATATACGCCTGGCTTGCGAGCTTTTTTATTCCTTCTGCCATCTCTGTCGTATACGTGGAATACAATCTTCCGTCGTCACCCATTACAGGGTCGAGCAGAAATACTGTGTCTTCCGTGACAAAATCGGAGATCAGCCTTGCAACCGTCTCTATTTGGTGAGCCGATCCTAAAAATCCGCTGTAGAGTGCGTCAAATTTAACGTTTATCGATTTTAAATGATTACTGATAGCGGTTATCTGATCGGTAAGATCCATAAAGAAGATATTGTCAAATCCACCCGTATGAGTGGACAAAAGCGCGGTTGGAATAGGAACCACCTGGTGTCCGAATCTTGAGAGAGTTGGGATCACGACCGTCAGAGCGCATCTTCCGTATGAAGAAAGGTCGTGTACAGCGCATATTTTTTTGAAATGCTTACTCATATGTATTTGTTCTCCGATGTTCTCACGCGCGATGGGTATAGAAAGTTGTGCGTGATAAAAAATTTACATTGTATTAAGGGGTTATTGTTGAAATGACGTTGCGTTTATGATAAAATAATCCTATATGATTTTACGTACCGCATATTGGAGTTTTTATGTCAAAAATATATTATAGATATAACGGAAGCAGCTATGAGCAGACCAATCCGCAAAAGGCGGCAGCCCCCTCTACGCAAATAGGTGTTATTTGCCTTATCGTGATGGTGGTTGCGCTTGCGGTGATATGCCTTACGCTGAATTTGGTAATAACACGTTCTGCTGAAAGAAACAGTGCCATTGAGGACGATTACAACATGAATTCGGTCAATGAGCAGTACGGAACCAGCTCTCCCACAACAACTCCGGGATCATCCGAATCGGGGTCAGCGGGAACGAGTGAGGGCCCCTTTGTTCCTACCGGAGCACCGGTTGCCATAAAGCCCTACGGCGATGAGAAGACGGAATATCTCAGCGGAGTTGATTCGCAGTACGCCGTAGTGCTTGACGCATCCACTGGACACATCATTGCGTCGCGAAACAGTGAGAAGAAGATATATCCCGCGTCTATGACAAAGGTAATGTCCGCTATCGTTGCATACGAATATATGCTTAACAACAATATCGACATAATGTCTACTTATCTTTCGGTAAGTCCTGCCATTCTTAATTACATATACGTTGAAGGTGCTTCATCTGCAAACTTCCAAAAGGGTGAGCAGGTCAGAATACACGACGTTTTTCACGGTCTCATACTTCCCTCCGGAGCTGACGCAACGCTTATGCTTGCGGAGTTTTGTTACGGAAGTGAGGAAGAATTCGTAAACGTGATGAACAACAAGGCCATTGAGATGGGATTGAAAAACACTCATTTCGTTACAAGTACCGGTCTTCACCGCAAGGACCATTACAGTACAGTCAGTGACTTTGCCGTTATTCTTGCATATGCTTGCGAGTACGACTACCTTAAAGAGATAATGACTCTTACGTCGTATCAGTATGCCGAGACGAATATGAACGGTCCGCGTTCATGCGTGAGCACACTGTATAACTGGAGACGCTATTACAGCACTACCCTTTCAAAGTCCTTAGTTGAGGGTGCGGTGGATTTCGGCGGTAAGAGCGGATATACTCCCGAGGCTAAATACTGTCTCTGTACGTTTGCCGAGGGCGGCGACGGAAAGCTTTATATCGCTGTTTCTGCGTACGCAAGCACAAGACCGAATATAGTAGCCGATTACCTTTATATGTTTAAACAATATTGTGATCTAAAGGCTTATTGAGCCTAACCGGTATCAACTCCGAGACAAGTGTCCCGGAGTTGTTTTTTATTTCAAAAATTTCGGCACCTTGAATATACTGTCGGCATTGAGTCGTGTCTGCCTTGCGAATGCATCGAGTTTCATTCCGAGAATATCAGCCATCAGCTCTGCCGAGTGCAGGATATTTGAAGAGTTGTTAAGCGTGCCTCTCACGGGTGAAGGCGACATATACGGAGCGTCGGTCTCGGTAAGGAGGTGCTCGACACCTACCGCCTTTATAACGTTTCGGAGCTTTTCCGAGCGATTATACGTGACGTTACCGCATACGGAAATGAAAAAGTCTCTTTTTATAAGGTCAAGTGCGGTTTCAACGCTTCCCGCATAGCAATGGAAAACACCGAAGGCATTTGGATGTGCTCTTAAAACATCAAGGCAATCTCCCATAGCGTCTCTGCAATGTATAACTACCGGAAGCTTTACCCTTTCGGACAGTGAAAGAAGCGCGTCGAAGAAATATTTTTGCTTGCTTTTGTTGGTATGATCGGGATAATGATAGTCAAGACCGATCTCTCCGATAGCGGCTATTTCGGTGTGCTCCTTGAAAAGAAGATCCTCTATGCGATAAAGCTCGTAGTCGCAGTCTTCAATGTAAAATGAGTCTCCGGGGTGTATGCCGACAGAGGCACACATCCCCGGATATTTTTTTGACATTTCAACCGCTTCCTTTGAGTTATCGGGATTTGTACCGGCATTAACTATTCTGTATACGTTTGTGGAAAAGCAGTCTCTCAAAATGAAATCAACGTCAATATCGAGATCCTTGTAACGGCTATCCGTATAGTGAGCGTGAACGTCAAAGAATGAGATCATCTTATGCGCTCTCCGAGAGGTGTATCATCCGAAAGGAATACAACTCTTACCGTTTCCTCGCCGGACGCAAGGATCATTCCTTCGGATTCTATTCCGCAAAGTGTTGCGGGTTTGAGGTTAGTTACGAGTATTATCTTCTTGTTTATAATATCCTCGGGCTTGTAGAACTTTGCTATTCCGGACACGACAGTTCTCTTCTCGTATCCGAGATCAACCGTAAGCTTGAGGAGCTTCTTTGCTTTCTTTACAGGCTCGCAGTCGATTACCTTAGCCGATCTGAGCTCGACCTTCATAAAGTCCTCAATGCCGATAAGTGCAAGTCCCTCGGGCTTTTCAACGGGCGCCTCTGCCTTGAGCTCCTTCATGAGCGATTCACGATACTCGTTTATAGTCTTCATGAGCGCTGCCTCGTCTATGCGGGCGAAGAGAACGCTGGAATCGTTTACACTGTTGCCTACTGCCATTCCCGAGAACTTGCTCTCGTCACCTATCGTATCGTAGTTTCTGAGATCTGTACCGAGCTGATCGAGTATAGCTTCGGCGCTCTGAGGAATGAAGGGCTTGAGCATTACTGCGCCCCAACGGATAGACTCAAGAAGGTTATAAAGAACTGTACCGAGTCTTTCCTTCTTGCTCTCGTCCTTTGCAAGAGTCCACGGTGTTGTCTCGTCTATATACTTGTTTGCTCTGCTGAGGAACGCAAATACCTCGGATAATGCATCAGCAACTCTGAATTCGTCCATAGCCTTGCACATATTTTCGAATGCTGTTACGGCACACTCCTTGAGATCGTTGTCAACGTCCTCGACTGCGTTGGGAGCCTGTATTACCTTATCAAAGTACTTGCGCTGCATATCAAGCGTTCTCTTTGTGAGGTTTCCGAGGTTGTTGGAAAGATCGGCATTGTAGCGAGCTATAACACTCTCGTATGTGATACTTCCGTCGTTTGCATAGGGCATTTCGGAAAGTGCGTAGTGTCTTATACCGTCAACTCCGAAGAACTCTGCAAGCTTATCGGCGTATATTACGTTTCCTCGGGACTTTGACATCTTGTCCGTTCCGAAGTTGAACCACGGATGTCCGAATATCTTCTTGGGAAGCTCAATTCCGGCAGCCATAAGGAATATGGGCCAGTAAATAGTGTGGAATCTGAGAATATCTTTACCGATAACGTGAACGTCTGCAGGCCAGTACTTCTTAAAGTTCTCGGGCTGCTCCTCAAGGTCGGGATCGTATCCGAGAGCGGTTATATAGTTTGTGAGTGCGTCAAGCCAAACGTAAACGATGTGCTTGTCGTCAAAGGTTACGGGGATACCCCAAGTAAATGACGTTCTTGATACACAAAGATCCTGAAGACCTGCCTTAAGGAAGTTGTTTACCATTTCCTTCTTTCTTGATTCGGGCTGAATGAACTCGGGATTCTCCTCAATGTGCTTCAAGAGTGCATCGGCATATTTACTCATTTTAAAGAAGTACGCCTCTTCCTTTGCTTTCTGAACGGGACGTCCGCACTCGGGGCACTTGCCGTCTACTACCTGTGTTTCGGTAAAGAAGGACTCGTCGGGCTCACAGTACCATCCCTCGTAATATCCCTTATAGATATCGCCCTGATCGTAGAACTTCTTAAAAAGCTTCTGAACGGTCTTTACGTGATTTTCGTCGGTGGTTCTTATAAAGTAGTCGTAAGACGTATTCATAAGATCCCAAATTCCGCGAATCTGGTCGGAAACGCCGTCAACGTATTTCTGAGGAGTGATTCCGGCTTCCTTTGCCTTGTTCTCTATCTTCTGACCGTGCTCGTCTGTTCCGGTGCAGAAAAACACATCGTATCCTCTTTCGCGTTTATATCTTGCGTATGCGTCGGTCATTATTATCTCATATGTGTTTCCGAAATGAGGCTTTGCCGAGGCATAGGCTATTGCTGTTGTGATGTAAAACTTCTGCTTGTCCATTTTTATATTGCTCCTTTAGTTGTGTTAGTTAATGTACATTGATCGAAAGTAAGCCGTTCTTTTTACGATTGCCTTGGGCGCAAAATACAACACCTGAAGTATTCCGATGCTCAAAAAAGCAAGAAAGGCCTCATATATCGAGCGTGAAACGTCGTACGGGAGATTTACCCTGTAGGTATCGTACGAAAGCTCCTTTGCGTATTTTCTGCATTCGCGAACCGAAAGCTCCGAGCGTAATACTGCCAACGGAATGCTTATAAATTTAAACTTTCTTGTTATAGCGGTGTGTATCAGCGCGTAAAGAAAGTATACGTCAAGAAGAATGTCAAATGCGTGTATCGTCACGTTTTCGGCCTCGGGAAATACCGACATAACGGTTCCGAGTGAAATATTCATAAGAGCCGATAGTGCAAGTACGTTGTAAAAGTGCTTGAAGCTGTGATAAAAGATCCTAATACTTCTGAAAAACATTCGATAGGATGAGTAAAATGCAAACAACTCGTAAACAGACGTGCGGTTGCCGTAGGATGCCTTTAAGGTAGCGTTATACATTCCGCAATATATCGGCGGAAACGTGAATATAACGGTTGCAAAGATGATGGTAAATATGATACCGGTAGACATATAGCCTATTTCATCCTTTACAAGAATATCGGTCGCCGATAAAACGGTATACCCTAAAAGTAAAGTAAGGGTAACTAAAGCTACGGACAACACGCCTCCCGCTATAAGCGTTCCCCGCAAGCCGTTGGATGATAAAAGATACGAAGCGTTCTCTTTTATATTAGCGTGGCTGTGCTTCAGAAACGTCGGTTTGCTTTTCGAGACGTTATTTGTCATAGTGTGCTCCTTCAAGCGCCTGCACTTACGTATACGGATTCTATTGCGAACACACCGTTTTCAATGCTTGCAACTATAAGGTCTGCGCTCTTTCCCGTGGTGATCGAACCGTACTTGTCAAATATGCCGAGCATCTTACACGGATTTGCCGATGCGCACTTTATTGCCGAGGGAATATCTGCGCTTGAAAAAGCAACGAGGTTGTTTATCGCCTTTTCAAAATTCAACGTGCTTCCCGCAAGCGCGCCGTCTAGCGTTCTTGCTATCGAATCCTTTACGATCACCGTCTGGCCTGCAAGGAGATACTCTCCGTCGGGAGAATCGGTTGCCGACATAGAGTCACTTATGAGCACGAGTTTATCATTGCCCTTGCATTTGTAGGAAAGAGCGATCATTTCGGGAGATACGTGTATTCCGTCGCAAATGATCTCGGTGTACATATCTGTAAGAAGACCTGCACATACCGCGCCGCCGTCTCTGTGGTGCAGAGGAGGCATAGCGTTAAACATATGTGTGAGAGATATTCCGTATTTCTCGTAAAGAGAAAGCGCGGTGGCGTAGTTCGCTGTAGAGTGTGCAAGACCTAAAGTTGCGCCCGCGTTTGTGAGAGCAGATGCAAATGCATCGTCATAGTCAAGCTCAAATGCCGCAGAAACGTGAAGTGGGAGCGAAAGATGCTCGACTATGTCAGAAACGTCATTCTTATCAGGTGCGGTAATAAGCTCGGTTGCGTGTGCACCTCTTTTTGCTGCGTTTAAGTATCTTCCCTCGAGATGTACTCCAGCAACGTGAGCCATTTTCTTTTTGCTGTCCTTGAGGCTGTTTATCCTGTCGCCCTGTCTCAGTATGACGTCAAATGGCGCGGATGCAATGGTCGGGAAAACAGAGGTAACTCCGCGTGAAGCATAGCTCGTGAGCATGACCTCCATCTCGCTCTCGTTTGCGGCTTCGAAGTCGTATCCGCTTCTTCCGTGTGTATGTGCGTCGGTAAATCCGGGTGTCAGATACTTCCCTTCAAGATCAACGTATTCGTCTGCCTCAAAGCGAGCACCCTCCTCAAAGGAAACTGCGCTTATTACGCCATCGTCACAAAGGACCGCGCCTTTTTTGAACGAGGGCTCTTGATCAGAAAAAATATATCCGTTGTAAAAGCATACAGTACTCATATAGATGACCGTCCTTTTGCATTATTTTATATTTTACATTACATTATAACAAATATTTTCTTGTAAGTCAAGTGGTTAAGGTAAATTTTTGTTTAAATGTGTGCAAATAAAAAATATCGTTCAATGAGCGTTTTTTGCAATTTTCCTATTGCATTTTTTTATAGTGTGTGGTATAATATTAGCCATAAGGCTAAAACCACTCTATTTGGAGGTGCAAAATGAATTTTAAAACAGAATATATTGCAAAAATCTATGAAGATGTTTGTAAGAAAAACGCAAACGAGCCCGAATTTCTTCAGGCTGTAGGAGAGGTTCTTGAATCTATCGAGCCGGTTATAGAAAGAAGACCCGACCTTGTTGAAGCAGGTGTTGTTGAAAGAATGGTAGAACCCGAAAGATTCG
Organism: Eubacteriales bacterium; assembly: GCA_045535215.1. Taxonomy (GTDB): domain Bacteria; phylum Bacillota; class Clostridia; order Oscillospirales; family CAG-272; genus SIG640. The sequence goes on along the minus strand of JAZSLE010000157.1, from coordinate 484 downwards.
TTCAGTTCAGAGTTTCTTGGGTAGACGACAGCGGAAAGGTCAGAGTTAACAGAGGATACAGAGTACAGTACAACTCTGCTATCGGTCCTTACAAGGGAGGAATAAGACTTCACCCCAGCGTTAACGCTTCTATTATAAAGTTCCTCGGATTTGAGCAGACCTTTAAGAACTCGCTTACTACACTCCCCATGGGTGGCGGTAAGGGCGGGTCCGACTTTGATCCCAAGGGTAAGAGCGACGTAGAGATCATGGGATTCTGCCAATCTTTTATGCCAGAGCTTTACAGACACATCGGTCCCGACACCGACGTTCCTGCAGGAGATATCGGAGTAGGCGCAAGAGAGATAGGATTCCTCTTCGGTCAGTACAAGCGCATAACGAATGAATTTACAGGAGTTCTTACGGGTAAGCCCTTGTATTCGGGCGGTTCGCTTGCAAGAACTCAGGCAACGGGATACGGACTTTGCTATTTTACAGAGGAGAT
>JAZSLE010000098.1:0-10742 GCA_045535215.1 Eubacteriales bacterium | reverse complement strand
GCTATAGAGCTTGCAAAGGCTGAGGGCTTTATTGAGTACAAAATAGGCGACAGGATAGAAAGAGGTTGCAAGTACTACCTCAACAACAGAGGAAAGAGCGTTATCCTCTTCGTTCCCGGAAGCGAGGACATCAACTGCGGTATACGCATTTCCGCGGCGCACATCGACTCTCCGAGAATAGACATAAAGCAGAATCCTCTCTATGAGGACGAGGGAATGGCCTTCTTCAAGACGCACTATTACGGCGGAATAAGAAAGTATCAGTGGCTTGCTCTTCCGCTCGCACTTCACGGTGTAGTTGTAAAGACGGACGGAACGGTAGTTAACGTATGCATAGGTGAGAACGACGACGATCCTCAGTTCTATATAAACGACCTTCTTCCCCACCTTGCAAGAGACGATAACAGAAAGCCTCTCGGCGAAGCTATAGACGCAGAAAAGCTTAACGTTCTCTGCGGAAGTGCACCTCTCGAGGGAGAGGACAAGGATGCTATAAAGCTCAACGTTCTTAAGTACCTCAACGACAATTACGGCATAACCGAAAAAGATTTCCTCAGCGCAGAGCTTTGCGTTGTTCCCGCGGCAAAGGCAAGAGACGTTGGCTTTGACCGCTCTCTCATCAGCGCCTACGGACACGACGACAGAGTTTGTGCATATCCCGCACTCATCGCTATGTTTGACACAAAGGAGCCCGTACACACTATGATGTGCATCCTCGCAGACAAGGAGGAGACGGGAAGCGACGGTACTACGGGTATGCAGTCTATAGTTCTTGCCGACCTCATCTCCGAGCTTGCATGCAGCCTCGGCGGAAACGAGAGAGTTGTAAGAGCGAATTCGAAGTGCCTCAGCGCAGACGTTTCCGCGGCTTACGACCCCAATTTCGCACACGCATTTGAAAGACGTAACGCTTCTCTTCTCTCCTGCGGCGTAGTTCTCACCAAGTTCACGGGTGCAGGAGGAAAATCCTCCACAAACGACGCTCCCGCAGAATATATCGGCTGGCTCAGGGCAATGATGGACAGTGAGAAGATAACCTGGCAGAGCGCAGAGCTCGGCAGAGTTGACGTCGGCGGAGGCGGAACCGTTGCCAAGTTCATTTCCAAGTACAACATAGACACAGTAGACCTTGGCGTACCCGTAATAGCTATGCACGCGCCCTACGAAATAATCGCAAAGGTAGACCTCTACGAGACCTACAGAGCCTTTGCTGCATTTAACAAATTTGATTGATTTTATCTCTTCCCTGCGGGTGTAACTCATCCGCAGGGGAGAACCGGAGACCTGAAATGTTTGAAAAGCTGAAAGCCGCAGAGGAAAAATTCCTTCAGATAGAAGCAGCTCTTTCCGACCCGGACGTCGTATCCGACATTGAAAAGTACACGGCGTTCATGAAGGAGTACAAACTTCTTTCACCCATAGTTGAAAAATTCCGCGAGTACGATGCCGCAAAAAGCTCGGTTGAGGATGCCGAGGCAATGCTCTCCGATGCGGACAGCGAGCTTCGCGAACTCTGTGAAGAGGAGATCCGCGAGGGCAAGGAGGCTATGGAAAGAACAAGTCGGGAATTAAAGATACTGCTTCTTCCGAAGGACCCGAACGACGACAAGAACGTTATAGTTGAGATACGTGCGGGTGCAGGCGGTGAAGAAGCGGCACTTTTCGTGTACGTTCTCTACAGAATGTACAATATGTATGCGGAAAGCAACGGCTTCAAGACATCTTTGATAAACGTCAACGAGACCGGACTCGGTGGCTTTAAGGAGGTCGTATTCATGCTTGAGGGCGAGGGCGCATACTCAAGGATGAAGTTCGAGAGTGGCGTTCACAGGGTACAGAGAGTGCCCGAGACCGAGTCGCAGGGCAGAATACACACATCCACTGTAACCGTTGCAGTGCTTCCCGAGGCTGAAGACGTGGAAATAGAGATAAACCCCGCAGACATAAAGATAGAATCCTGCAAAAGCTCGGGTGCGGGAGGTCAGCACGTAAACAAGACCGAATCCGCGGTAAGACTGACACACAAGCCATCCGGCATAGTCATTGAGTGTCAGGAGGAAAGAAGCCAATACAAGAACCGCGATAAAGCCATGAAGCTTCTGAAATCAAAGCTTCTTGACATCAAGCAAAGAGAACAGTCCGACAAGATAGCATCGGACAGAAAAAGCCAGGTCGGCACGGGTGACCGAAGTGAGCGTATAAGAACGTACAATTATCCGCAAGGAAGAGTCACCGACCACAGAATAGGACTCACGCTGTACTCCATAGAGTCCTTCCTTAACGGAAATATAAATGAAATGATAGACGCGCTGATAACCGCAGATACAGCGGAAAAGCTGCGCTCGTAAGTAACTATGGATACAAAGATCATTGACGCAAAAAACAGAGCTCTCACCAAAGACGAGCTTACACTGATAAAGAGCACTGTGCTCGACGGAGGCTTGGTCGTATTCCCCACCGAGACGGTATACGGTCTCGGCGCAAACGCTACCGACCCTACCGCTTCCTCTGCGGTATACGCCGCAAAGGGACGCCCGTCGAACAATCCGCTTATAATACATCTGAGTGACCCGAAGCAAGCATCCGACTACTGTCACGTGCTTCCCGTATACGATAAGCTCGCAAGCAGCTTTATGCCGGGACCGCTCACGGTAATACTGAAAAAAAAGGACATAATCCCGAGAGAGGTCACAGGCGGTCTTGATACTGTCGCAGTGCGCTGCCCCTCTCATCCGATAGCAAACGCCGTAATAGCGGCGTGCGGTGTTCCGATAGCGGCTCCGAGCGCAAACCTCTCGGGCAAGCCGTCTCCCACCGAAGCAAAATACTGCATTGAGGATCTCGACGGAAAGGTGGATATCATCATTGACGGCGGAAGCTGCTCTATCGGTCTTGAATCTACCATTGTAAAGCCGGAGGACGACGGAAGCATCACGCTTTTGCGCCCGGGCGCTATCACGGTAGACGAGCTGGAGGAGGCGACCGGTGCAAAGGTAACTATAGCCGACGGAGTGCTTCACGCTCTCTCACAAGGCACACAGCCTCTCTCCCCCGGTCTTCTTTACAGACATTATTCGCCGAAGACAAGCTTCGTTTTACTTGACGGTGAGGATGAAAAAATATTTGATTACGTAAATTCGCTCAAAAAAAAGGTTGCTTTCATCTCGGTTGACGAAGATGAAGAGCATTTTTCAAGCAATATCATACTTATAAACACCGGACGCGCAAACGATCCGCTCTCAAGGGCATCGAGGATCTTCTCTGCTCTTCGCGAGGCGGACTGTGTCGGAGCAGACGTTATATTTTCTCGCCTGCCCGGAACACACGGCGTAGAGCTGGCGCTGTTTAACAGACTTATCCGCGCCGCATCTCACACGGTCATCAAGCTCTAAACAAACCGAAAGGAAATTCCTAATGGCAAAAAAGAAAAAAGAGGCTCCGGAAGAAAAGGAAATCATACCGGCTCCTGTGACTGAACAAAAAATAACCGATTCAATAGAAAAAAACTATATGCCGTACGCTATGATGGCTATAAGAAGCCGTGCTATCCCCGAGATAGACGGATTCAAGCCGTCGCACAGAAAGCTTCTGTACACTATGTTTAAGATGGGGCTTTTGTCCGGTCCGAGAACGAAGAGTGCAAACGTAGTCGGACAGACGATGATGCTGAACCCGCACGGCGATATGTCCATATACGAGACAATGGTGCGTCTCACAAGATCGAACGAATCACTTCTGCATCCGTTCATAGATTCAAAAGGATCGTTCGGTAAGCAGTATTCGTCAAACATGAAATTCGCCGCTTCGCGTTACACTGAGGTAAGGCTTGATAAATTCAGTGAGCAGATCTTTGAGGGCATAGACAAGAACGCGGTTGATTTTGCAGATAACTACGATGGAACGATGAAGGAACCATGTCTTCTTCCTACATCCTTCCCGAACATTCTTGTAAATGCAAATCTCGGTATCGCGGTAGGTATGGCAAGCTCTATATGCTCGTTCAACCTTGCAGAGATCTGCGACGGAACGATAGCCGTTCTCAAGAATCCGAAATGCACCACCGAAAAGCTCATGTCGCTCATAAAAGCGCCCGACTTTCCCGGTGGAGGTATCCTCATATACAACGAGGCGAATATGCGAAACATATTCGAAACGGGTAAGGGTACGTTCAACGTGCGTGCAAAATACACCTACGATAAAAAGAACAACTCCATAATTATCACCGAGATACCCTACTCAACGTCCATAGAAGCAATATCAAAGGCTCTTGACACTCTTATAGACAAAGGAAAGCTCAAGGACGTAAGCGACTACCGTGACGAGATAGACCTTTCGGGCTTCAAATTCGCGATAGACATAAAGAAGGGCGTTAATCCCGACGATCTTATGACAAGGCTCTACAAGCTCACTCCCCTGGAAGACACGTTCGGATGCAACTTCAACGTTCTTATAGATCTCGTTCCCATGCAGCTCGGAGTGAGAGGAATAATCGACGAGTGGATAAAGTTCAGGCTCTCGTGCGTAACGAGAATGCTCACCTTCGATCTTCAGAAAATGAAGGACAAGCTTCATCTTCTCAAGGGTCTCGGAAAGCTTCTTCTCGACATTGACAAGGCCATAAAGATAATCCGAAGCACCGAAAAGGAAGCGGACGTTGTCCCCAACCTTATGGCAGGATTCTCTATTGATAAGATCCAGGCAGAGTATATAGCGGAAATAAAGCTCCGCCACCTCAACAGAGAGTATATTCTTTCAAGAATAGAGGAAATCGAGGATCTTCGCAAGAAAATAGAGGAGACCGAGGGCATCCTCAAGGACGAATACAAGCAAAAGCAGCTTATCATTGCAGAGCTTGCCGAAATAAAGAAAAAATACGGAAAGCCGAGAAAGACCTCTATCGTCGGTCACGACGAGATAGACGTCTTCAACGAAAAGGAATTCGTCGAGCAGTACAATGCGCGCTTCGTTCTCTCCAAGGATGGGTACTTCAAGAAAATCACCTTTAAGTCTCTTAAGGGTAACGATATACAGTTCCTCAAGGAAGGCGACAGCATAGTTTCCGAATTCGATTCGGACAACAATGCAGAGCTCGTATTCTTCACCACGCTCGGTCAGATGTACCGCGTCAAGGCAAACGACTTCGGTCTTCAGAAGGCGAGTGCGATAGGCGACTATCTTCCCTCCATTCTCAAGATGGATGCGGAAGAAAAACCGGTATGCATGATGGATATACGCCAATATCCCGATACCGACTACATCGTATACGTCTTTGAAAACGGCAAGGGCGTCCGCATACCCTTATCTGCATACGAAACAAAGGGTACGAGAAGAAAGCTCACCGGTGCGTTCTTCGCAGAAAGCCCCACGGCAGGTATCTTCAGGCAGAAAAAAGGAGAGGATCCCGACATCCTTCTAATTTCAAGCGACGGCAAGGCTATCGTTCTTTCCGCGTCTGCCATCGAGATAAAGTCCACGAAAAAGAGCAGAGGTACACAGCTCTTTACGTTGAAGAAGGGTACAAGAGTAACTCTTGCCACTACCGATCTTGATCATTACATCGATTCCACAAAGGGATTCAAAAAATATAAATTCCCCGCCACGGGAACTGCATTAACAAAAAAATAAGTAATGAGGTCTAACACGTCTATGATAAAGAAACATTTTCTCACCTTCATTTCGGCCCTGCTTGCCACTGTCTTTTGCATCGTTGCGGTCTTTGCCGCCGCAGACTATGACAGTACTGCCGACCCGCTTATAGCAAGATCGTATCTGATTAAGTATATAAACGACAACGTTATAGTTCCCAACGATGCAAAAATAGACTCACTGGAAAAGAAGCTTGCGGCTATCGAGGCGCTTATCAACTCCTTGGAAGACGGAAACGGCTCCGAGGAAGGTGGCGAGGGCGAAGGCTCGGAGGGAGGCGGATCCTCCTCCACAAACGACAGCACTCTTTCTACCATTCTTCAGATCCTTACCGACATTGCGGAGCTTGAGCAAAGCGTAAACACGCTCAACACCACTATAGACTCGATGAAGCTTGACTACAGCGCTCTTGAGGATGAGAATAAATCACTCAAGGCAGGGATAGAGGACATAAAGCAGCAGATCGCGGACATCGTCAACGGAGACGGTCTTGCAGATATCCGTGAGCTTGAGGACAAGTACAACAGCCTTCTTTCCGAGGTAACAGCGCTCAAGTCAACAACCGGCTCTATCCAAAGCAGCTTTACCAATATATCCAAGTCTTACGTTGAGCTTCAGCGCGAGGTATATAACCTCAACCAAACTCTTAAGGAGCTTTCCGTAACCGACTCCTCCGTGCTTACCGACCTTCTCAATCTCTCAAGCAAGGTTTCCGATATGGGACTTCAGCTCAACGAGATGATAAACAAAAACATGACCTTTGAACTCGTACATCTTGAAAAGGGAGAAAGCATCATTGCAAACGGCTCCGTATCCGTAATGATCCAGTACGGTGATGCTACGGTATCCTCTCCCGCAAGTCAGTACGGCACAAGTATGGAATACACAGACCTCACGTCCGGAAACACTCTCAAGGACGGCGACAGGATCCCGCTTAACCACAACGTATTCATCCCCGGAAACGGAAGAACAGGCGTAATCTGCACGGGTGAGTTCGGCATATACATTTTTGTCGGCGGTGACTACACTATCGTGCGTAATGAGCCCGAGACACCTCCCATAGATGGCTCGGATACTACCGAACCCCCCGAAGCTCCCGAGGACCCCGAAGGAAACGGTGCCGGTGGAGAAGCTACAGGAGAATAATGAGGCATGAAAAAAAACAATAAAAACGGGTTTGCCGTTCGCGTGATCGCGATGATACTTGTGGCTCTTATGGTGGTGAGCGGTGCATATTACGTTATCGCATCCATCATAATAGGCGTTTCGGCAGAGGACGTTGATATTTCAGATTACGCGATAAACGGCGACACGAAGAAAAACATATACGTTGCCTGCGGACTGCACTTTTCGGATGACCCCGAAATATGCTGTATGCCGTCCGCTCCAAACGGATTTATCATCGGAGAAACGCGAATAACTCTCGGTGAGCGCTTGTTCACCCCTATGTTCGCAGCTCCCGAAGTAAAGGATCTTCGAGTTTCGCTTCTTACCTTTTTGAAGAAAGAAAACAACCGCTATCTGCCCACCGACGAGGCAAATGCGGAGATATTCCCGTATCACGTAGAGCTTACATCAAGCTCAAAGGACATTTGGTCGCTCATTGACGAGATAAACGCGGCTATAAGCGCTCCCGAGAATATGGTATGCATAAGATCCTACATACACGGAAAAAGAACTCTCCGCTACGGAGAATTCAAAGACGCGTCAAGCGCCAGTGAATACGCAGGAGAGGTAAAGGCACTTCTTTCCGAAAAGCTTCCCGAAATAGAGGTAAACATCTCCATTCCCACAGGAACCGGCCTTTGCTTTATAGATGCGACAAATTCCAAGGTCATCTTTGAATTTGACAATTCCGCAGACCAGACCCACACACCCGCTATATATCCTATCAATAACGAGGACGGCTCGTTTGCTGGAACCACACTTGCAAGCGGATACACCTATTTCGATGCGATAACCTTTCTCAGATACGGAGACGTTATAAACACGACCAACATGGTCAACCTTGAGACCTATGTTCAGGGTGTTCTTCCGTCCGAAATATACACCTCATGGCCTATGGAGCTTCAAAAGGCATTCTCGATAATCGTACGCTCATACACTCTTTCGATCATAGGCGGAAAGCATTACAGCAAGTTCCACGTTGATATGTGCGCTACGGCGTGCTGTCAGGCATACAAGGGAAGGCTTTACGTTTCCGATAAGATAGAAGAGGCTGTAAACGCAACAAAGGACAAGGTAATACTGTCGCAGGGAGGTATCGCTACGCTATACTATGCGGCGGTCCACGGCGGTGAAAGTATATCAAACTACTACGCGTGGGGCGGGTCTGCAAGGCCTTACCTCCCGACGCAAAAGACTCCGTGGGAAAAGTACTCAACGTACACCAACAACAGAGGACACTGGTACCTTCAGTTTACTCCGCAGGGGCTCACCGATCAGCTCAGATCCAAGGGATACACCGAATTCACTTCTCCCATCGATTCGGTAACGATAAACTCAAGGGCGGGAGATTCAAATTACATATATTCCATTACCTTCAAGGATTCCGCGGGACATTCGCGAACACTTACGAAAACGAGCACCATCTACGGCGCTCTCGGTCTGAAGAGCGGAAACTTCAACATCGGAAAGGGCTCTACCGACTATTTCGTTGACGAGGTTCTTTCAATAGACGTAAAGAGAAATACCGGAGAAAACTTCAACCCTCTCATGTCTCTCTTTAACGTAATAACCGGAGACAACGTTTATGGAATAAACTCCGCGGGAACGAAGATACTCACAGATATAGGTACGTTTGACTTCCCTCTCGGTCCTAATAAGGCACTCACCGAAAACGGAATGATAACTCTTCCGCAGATAGCGCTCAGCTCTACCGAGCCGGATGAAAACGGATACTATACCGCGGTAAACGTATACGGTGACACTATCATAACGACAAATCTCAAGCGAAACAACAAGACCTACATTGCAGCCGCACCGGATAATTTCATTATCACCGGCAAGGGATGGGGACACGGTATAGGCCTCAGCCAGTACGGCGCAAACGATCTTGCGCAGGCAGGTGCGGAATACGACCAGATAATAAACGCTTATTATTCAAACGTCACCATCACCTCCATAAAGGATATCTACAAATAAATTGCGTCATATCCTCAAATAAACAAAAGCACCCGAACGATTTTTCGCCGGGTGCTTTTTGTATTAAAGGTGAAAATATACACCGAAAAGGCACTCACATATAGCGGCAATACTGTTGACAAAACTCGTTTTTTGATGTATAATAATATGTGGTTTAAAAATATATACGGAGGTATAGTGATGCCATTTTTACCTATAAGCAGAGCGGAAGCGGATGCCGCGGGAATAGGAAGACCTGATTTCGTATACGTCTGCGGAGACGCGTACGTGGATCATCCGTCATTCGGTGCGGCTATAATCTCAAGAGTACTTGAGAACGCCGGCTTTTCGGTTGTGATCTTATCCCAGCCGGACTATAAAAGTGCCGAGGCATTTAAAGAATTCGGCAAGCCGAGGCTCGGTTTTTTGGTTTCTGCAGGAAATATAGACTCCATGGTAGCTCACTATACAGCCTCAAAGAAAAGGCGCTCGTACGACTATTATTCGCCCGGTGGAAAAATGGGGTGCAGACCCGACAGAGCGGTAATAGTTTACTGTAACAGAATACGTGAGGCATACGGAGACGTTCCGATAATAATCGGCGGTCTCGAGGCGTCCCTCAGAAGATTCGCTCACTACGATTATTGGGACAACAAGGTACGCCGCTCGGTGCTTATCGACTCTGGTGCGGACATCCTCACCTATGGTATGGGAGAGAAGATACTTCTCAGAATAGCTGAGCTTCTTGACAAGGGCGTGCCGGTAAAGAAGATACGCGACGTAAGAGGCTCGTGCTACGTATGTAAGCCGGACGAGAAGATAAACTTCCCCGTTGCCGACGAATTTGACTACAACGTGCTTAAAAACGACAAGCAAGAATATGCGCGCGCATACGGTATACAGTATAAGAATCAGGATGCGATAAACGGAAAAGCTATCGTAGAGCACTACGATGCAAAGATACTCGTTCAGAATCCTCCCATGCCTCCGATCGAAAGAGAGGAGCTTGACAAAATATACGCTCTTCCCTATATGCGAGACTACCACCCAATATATAAGAAGGACGGCGGTGTCCCCGCAATAGAGGAGGTCAAATTCTCCATAACGCATAACAGAGGCTGCTTCGGCGGATGTAACTTCTGCGCTCTTGCCTTTCATCAGGGAAGAACGGTAAGATCGAGAAGCATTGAAAGTGTAGTAAACGAGGCAAAACTCATAACCGAGCTTCCCGACTTCAAGGGATACATTCACGACGTCGGCGGCCCTACAACAAACTTCAGATATCCGTCCTGTGACAAGCAGCTGAAGGACGGCATCTGCGCCAACAGGAAATGTCTTGCCCCCACTCCCTGCAAGAATCTCAAGGTAGATCACAGCGAGTACGTTAAGCTTATAGAAAAAATAGAAGCTCTCCCGAAGGTGAAGAAGGTATTCATACGTTCAGGCATAAGATTCGACTACCTTATGCTTGACAAGGACGACACCTTCTTCCGCAAGCTTGTAAGGGACAACATATCCGGTCAGCTCAAGGTCGCGCCCGAGCATTGCTCGGACAAGGTTCTGCTCTGTATGGGAAAGCCGAATTATTCGGTATACAGTGAATTCAGAAAGAAATTCTTCAGTTTGACAAAGGAGATCGGCAAGGAGCAATACCTCATACCCTATCTTATGTCAAGTCATCCCGGCTCCACTCTCGACTGCGCGCTTGATCTCGCGTGTCAGTTGAAGAAGGAGGGGTATTCTCCGGAGCAGGTGCAGGATTACTATCCTACGCCGGGAACGGTATCCACGGTAATGTTTTACACTCATATAGATCCACTTTCGGGTAAGCGAGTATACGTTGCGGACGATTATCACGAAAAGCAGATGCAAAGAGCTCTTTTGCAGTTCTCAAGACCGCAAAATGCTGATCTTGTAAGAAAAGCAATTCGCCTTTGCGGACGCGATGACCTTATCAAGTCGGATCGTAGCCA